>JADLFV010000011.1 GCA_020849625.1 Phycisphaeraceae bacterium | reverse complement strand
CCCTCGTCGAAGCCGTCCCCCGCAGATCACGCCGCCGATCCCCGCCTCCGCTTGCGATCACCAGACCCGCCGCAGCTTCACTGCGGTTTTATTCACCTGCGCCCCTTGACATGCGGGGCCATATATGTGTTTGGCAACGTGCGTGTCGAGTCAGCGGGCGCCGCCTGTCAGCGTCATGGACTCGCTGAAGGCTTCGTTGAAATCGAAGACGCCGATGAAGTCGCTGAGCGAGTCGCGGTCGGTCTTGTGCATGAGCCCGGCCTCGACCATGGAGAAGACGATCTTGCCGAAGTCCTCGCAGGTGCGGATGCCCCAGCGTCGCAGCACGGTGCGGGCCAGTAGGCCGTACTCATCCAGGGCGAAATCGCGCAGGCCATGGCAGAGCTGCTCGCCGGTGACGTGGCGGCTGGTGTCAGCCGGATCGAACACGCGGTCATCGGGCAGTTCGCCGTGCAGTCGGCGCACGGTGAAGTCGAGCCCGCGCTGCACGAAGATGAAGGCATGCAGAGGGAATCCACTGCGTTTGGCGACTTGAGTCAGATCGAGCGAGGGCATAGCTGTAATTCCTGACCTGCCAATCGTGGCGCGACAAGGCGGTGATTATACCACCAACGTATCAGGCGAATCCACGGCAAAAGATTAAAATCCACCCTGCCGCATTCGCTCCAGCGAGTCGGGGAAGGGAAACCGGGCAAACACGGCAGTTGGGGCGGATTCCCACATCCACGGCGCAGGGTACACGTCGCCATCGAACCCGGCATCGTACATCACCCGCAGCACGGTCTCAAAGCTCGGTTCAGGACCGGAACAGAGCCGGGCACTGCGTGCCCGGAGTTCCGGGGGAAGTTCCGGGGGAAGGTCCGGGGGAAGTTCCGGGGGCGGACTGGCAGAGTCCGGCTCCACCAGCCGATTGGCGTGGGCGCCCAGGAAGCTGACGCTGGCGGTGGGGCGGCGGCGGGGTTGCAGGTGCACCATTTCCGCCACGTAACGAAAACCCTCCGCCAGGTCGTCCAGTGTCAGGTGGTCCTGCCCGGCCGGTCGCAGCAGGGCCAGCACCTCCACCGCGTCCAGGTCGTACTTGAGCACGCTGACCTTGTTGCGGGCGGCAAACAGCCGGGCGTAACTGGTGATCGACGCGGCATCCCACTGGCTGGTGGGCAGCAGGGTGGCCAGTTGGCTGATGATGCCGTGGCTGTTGTCGTCAGGATTGACGGCACAGACTAGCGAGCGGTAGCGCCCGGCCAGCAGGTCGTCGATCAGGTGCTGGCCCCATTGGATGCGAATGCGACGGGTGGCGTCGGGCTTGCTGGTGGGTCGGCCGTCGGGCACGAGGATGATGCGTTGTTCGAGCTGGTGATCGACCAGCAACTGGTCGCCGTCGCCGTCGTAGATTCGTTGCGCGGTGGTGGAACTGGACATGGCGGGCTCCGTCGATGGGAGTGTCAGGTTGCGGTTAAGTATAGGCGGATTGGCGGGTGGTCAAAATTTCGAATTTCGAATTTCGAATTTTCCTCGCTACCATGCGGGCCATGTCTCAGCCAGCGATTGAACCTGCCGTGCTGCATGCCCGCCGCGAACGGGTGTTCCTGGTGCTGGCGGGATTGTTCCTGGGCACGCTGGCGATGTTGAACATCCTGGGCATCAGCCGGTTTATCTGCCTGGCCAGTTGGGGCCCGTTGCCCCCGGAAGTGGGCGCGGGCGGCGATTGGGTGTGGAACTGGGGCAAGCCCAACTTCATCAGCAACGTCAACTTCGCCCTGGCGGTGGGCGTGCTGCCGTATCCGCTGACGTTCCTGTGCACCGACATCATCAGCGAGTTCTACGGGCGCAAGCGGGCCAACTTCGTGGTGTTGGTGGGTTTGCTGCTGAATATGTGGGTGATGTTCGTGTTGTGGGCCGGTGGAGCTCTGCCGGGCTTTGACGCTCTGGACCCGGTGACGCACATGCCGCCTCAGCCGCAGTGGGATCCGGGCGTGCAAGCGTTCCGCGAGACGGGCTGGACCTTTTTCCAGGTGCGCAACCTCGCCTTCGGTGCGGTCACCGCATCCATGATCGCTTACCTGGCTGCCCAGTTCTGCGATGTCTATGTCTTCCACTTCTGGAAGCGCGTCACCCGCGGCAAGCACCTGTGGCTGCGCAACAACGGCTCGACCATGGTCAGCCAGATGGTCGATACCTTCGCGGTCATCACCATCACGCACTTTTACGCCCATGCCTTGCCGCTCAACCTCGATCATCCGATCTGGCCGCAACTTTGGCTGTTCATCGGCACCAGTTACGCTTTCAAGTTCACCGCCGCCCTGCTGGACACGCCGTTCTTTTACGGGGCGGTTTATCTGCTGAAGGATTACCTGCAGATCGATCCCACTGTGGAGCACAGCGCCGACCAGGAAGAAGCGGTCATGGACTATCGCCCGCAATGAGCCTGTGAGCCGTCATGGATAAGAAAATCCTGCGTCAACAGATGCGCCGCCAGTTGGAAGCGATGTCGATCGAGCAGCGTCGGGATCGCTCGCGGCAGGCGATCGAGCGGTTGCGGCAACTGCCTGCGCTCAATGCTGCGGCCAGCGTGTTCTGCTTCGTGTCGCATGGTGCGGAAATCGAAACGCACGATTTTGTCCGCGAATTGTTGTCGGCAGGCAAGCGCGTGGCGGTGCCGTGGCTGGGTGATGTGAATCTGCCGCGCGGGGCTCCAGGGGATTTCATGCGGGCCTTTTTCATTGAGCGCCTGGAAGATATGGTCCCCGGCCGCTTCGGCATCCCGGCCCCCCTTCGGAAGTGTGATCAGATTGATGCAGTTTGCGAGCTGGCCGTGTGTCCCGGGCTGGCATTTTCTGCTTCCGGGGGCAGGCTGGGGCGCGGCGCGGCTTATTACGATCGCTATCTGTCGCAGCATCCGAACATGCTGACCGTCGGGCTGTGCTTCGATTTTCAGATCGTCGAGCAGGTGCCGATGGACCCGCGTGACGTGCCAATGCGCCATCTGGTCAGCGAGCGGCGGGTGATCGACTGCGGCCAACGGTGACGCCATGCGATTGTTCTGCGCCGTCGAACTTCATCCCACACCGATCATCCGCAACCTGATCGAGCGGTTCAGCGCCCACGGCGGCCTGTTCAAGACGGTCAAGCCGGACCCGCTGCACCTGACGCTGCGTTTTCACGGGGAGGTGGACACAGAGCGGGTCGATGTGTTGGCGGACCAGTTGGACCAGGTGGCGGCTGGGCATCGCTGGTTCAATCTCCAGATGCGCGGGCTGGGCACGTTTCCAGCTTCGGTGGGACTGGCGAAGTGGCCGCGCGTGATTTTTGTGGCCGCTGTGACGCCTTCACCGATCGAGCGGATCGCGGCAGCATTGGCCGAGCCGGGCGATCGGCCGTTCGTGGCCCACCTGACCCTGGCGCGGCATCGGCCCAAGCGAAGGCCGCATCGCGTGCAGCGCCAGAAGCTGACCCAATTGCTCAGCGAGCACAGGCAGACCGACTTCGGGCTGTTTCCCGCGCGTGAGCTTTGCCTGATTGAGAGCGTGTTGACCAGCGACGGGCCGATCTATACGGTCCGCCATCGCGCGGCGTTGCAGCGTTAGGCAGTCTCCTCGTTCATGGGAGGCAACGGCGACCAGGTCTTCGGCTTGTCCAGCACGGTTAACTGCGGGGCTTGCGAGGGATCGAGCGAACTCTGCACCTTGCGCAGCCAGGCACGCAGGATCAACGACGCGATCAGGGCCAAGATGCAGGTGATGGCGAAGGTCGTGCCCGCGACGGTGAAGCGGTGACCGACCACGTCGGTGCTGTCGCGTGCGGCCCCCTGGCTGATGCGAACGGTGTCGGGGCGGCCGGCCTGACGATCCAATGCCAGGCGGTATCCCAGCAGCGACTGGCCCAGCGATTCGAGCACGGTCAGGGCCACCTCCTTGTTGGGGCTTTCGTAGCTGAGCATGATCTGCTGGCTCTGGCGCCTGGCGGTGAGGCTGGCGGTCAGGTCAGCCCGCAGGGCGCGGGCGTCGCTGAACAGGCGCTGGCCGCGCTGCTCGAGCTTGCTGAGCGTTTCGTTGAGCACCGGGTCGGCGGTGACCGACTTGTCCACGCTGTCCAGGAAGGTCGCGGCCGATTCACCTTCCGGCGGCGTGATGGCCAGGGCCATGGTGGCCTGCCAGGTCGGCTGCACCGCCTTCTGGGCGACCATGTAGCTGAAACCAGCCAGCAGCAGCAGGGCGAACATGGCGGCGATCACGGTGTTGGCGGCCTTGGTCGTGGCCCAGCGCTCGATCATCTGTGATTCGCTGGCTTCGAGGAATTTCTTGACCTCGACCAGCATTTTGCGCTCTTTCTCCAGGCCCTGCTCGCGGGCGTCGGCCGCCCGGGACTGGACCGAGTCGGTCGATGCCTGGGACACGGACTGTTTAAGCTGCGGATTCTGCCGGGCGTGCTGGCGCAGACGCTGGACGTATTCGCGCAGCTTGGCCCGTCGCCGGCGGTTGATCTCGGCCGCCTGCTTGACCATGCGCTGACGCTGATCGAGCTGCGCTTTCTGCTGCTCAAGCTCAGCCTTCTGCTGCTTGATCTCGTCGCGCTCTTTGGTCAGTTGCTGCTTGCTCTGCTTGAGGGCATCACGGTAAGCCTGCTGCTTGCGCTCCAATTCCTGCGTCTTCTGCAACAGCTCGGCCGACGGGGCATGATGCTCGCCCTGTTCGGCCGGCGCTTCGGGCGATGAATTGGCGGGTTGCTTCTCAAGGCTGTCGATCAACTGCAGAGCTTCAGCTTCCCGTTTTTCAAGCTGGGCGCTGTGGGCTTCGATCTGCTTGAGCCGCTGGTCGAGCTGCGCGGAGCGCTCCTGCAAGGCCTGCTCGCGCTGCTTGATCGCTTCGCCTTCCTCAAGCACCGAAAGCTCGCGCTGATCCAGTTTCTCGCCACGGTCTTTGAAGGCGGCCTCCTGCCCGGATAGTTCGCGCTGCCGGGTTTCGAGGCCCTGCTGTAACTGCTCGAGTTCTGCGGTCCGCTGATCAAGCTGGCTCTGCCGCTGATCCAACTGCTGCGCGCGATGCTTGAACGTGGCTTCCTGTTCGTCCAGGGCTTTGCGGCGATGCTCGATCTCCTGACGCGATTTGTCCAGTTCGCCGAACCGCTGCTCGCTCTGATGCTTCTGCTCGTTAAGTTGACCGCGAAGCTGCTCCAGTTCCTGACGCTGGGTTTCCAGTTGCTTGACCTGGTTGCGCAACTTGTCCTGATGCTCGGCCAGCTGCTGATTTTCCTGCTGGGCGGCTGCCAGTGCTTTGTCCAGCTCACCGCTGCGGGCCGCATCGTGAGCCAACTGGCGGCGAACGCGATCCAGGTGCTCCTGCTGGCTCTTGTAGGCCTCTTCACGCAGGCGCAGGTCGGCCTTGTCTGTGTCCAGCGATTCGCGCTGGGCGGACAACTCAGCCTGCAGCCGCTCAGCTTCCAGCCGGGCGGCTTTGGACTGGTTGAAGTTCTCCTCCGCCGTGACCCGTTTGCCCTCAGCTTCCTTCAACTCAGATTCAACGCGCAGCCGCTGCTGAGCCAGTTCGGCTTCGGAGGCTTCCAGCGCCTGGCGGCGTTCGCTCAAATCCTGCTGCTGCTTTTCAATCGCCAGACGCTGCTGCGCAAGCTGGTCCGCCTGCTCCTGAGCCTTCTTGAGGCGATGCTCAAGCTCAGCTTCCTTGTTGCGATGCTCAGCCCAGCGGGCATCGAGGCGCTGCGATTCTCCGGTCAACTGCTTGCGCGTCTGGGCGATCGTGTCCTGCTCTTTGGCCACGGCCGCGAGCCTGGCGTCCAGTTCCTTGTGCTGCTGCTCGAACTGCGACTTCTGCGCACTCAGTGCCTGCCGCTGCTCTTTCAACGCAGCGTTGTCAGCTTCCAGTTGCTGCTTCTGCTCGTCGAGTTGCCGGCGGGTTTGATCAAGATTGCGGCGGTGTTCCTCCAGCTCCGCGTTGCGCTGCTGAAGCTGCTCGGAAAGGGCCTCCAGCTCGCTTTCGCGCGTGGATAACTGTTCGCCCTGAAGGCGCATCTGCTCGACGTGCTGATCCGATTCCTGCTGATAGGTCTTCAGTTGCTCGAGGCGCTGCTCCAGCTCGCTGACCAGGCTTAGAACCTGGTTGCTGTCCGGCGCCTTGGGCGGGGCAGGAGGGGTCTTTTTTCCCATACTCATCGCGGCAGCCTCAAAATACGATGCAGCTTCCTCCGCCTTATCGACCTGTTGGCCGCCCCATTTAACCGCAGGACTGTAAAATCAGTCCCATCAGTCACAAACCGAACAACCCGAACGCCTCGGCCGATAATGCCCTGTGGCGATTGCAGGCGGTCAGCTTTGGTTATCACGGAGGCCGGCAGGTGGTGCGCGAGATGAGCGCCGAACTGACGCCCGGGCGGGTCACAGCCGTGATCGGACCCAACGCGGCCGGCAAGACCACGCTGGTGAAGCTGCTGCTGGGCGAGCTGCGGCCGCAGTCGGGGCAGGTGCTGCTGAACGGGCATGATGTTGCGGCCATGAGCGAGCCGGCCCGGGCCCGTCGCATTGCCTACATCCCGCAACGTGGCGGCGTGCAGTTCGCGTTCACCGTGCGGCAGGTGGTTGCGATGGGGCGGTTCGTCTTCGGCGATCAGCGTGGCGTGGTCGAGGCCATCGAGCGCTGCGATCTGATTGACGTGGCCGATCAGCCATTCGCGCAGCTTTCCGGTGGTCAGCAGCAGCGCGTGCTGGCAGCCCGGGCCATGGCCCAGTTGCGGGGAACTGCTGATGGCCCCAGTGCCCGGGGTTTGCTGGCTGACGAGCCGACCAGCGGCATGGATCTGCGTCACCAGTTGCGGATGATGAAGCTGCTGCGCGAGATGGCGGGCGAAGGCGTGGCGGTGCTGGTGGTGCTGCACGATCTGAACCTGGCGGCACGTTATGCGGATGATGTGTGGCTGATGCATGAGGGTCGGCTGGTTAGCGCCGGGCCGTGGTCGGCGGTGCTTGAACCGCGGCTGCTGGAGCCGGTGTACGGGGTGGGCCTGAAGGTGGTCGGCCACAGCCGCGAGGGCCGGCCGGTGCTGGCGATGGAGCAGGAGGTTACAATGACCACAGCTTCAGGAGCCGCGCCATGATGAACCTGATCAGCCTGCTGGCGTTGGACGACATCTGGGGGGAAGTGATCGCGGTGAGCATCGGCGTGATCATCATGGTCGGTTCGGCCCTGGGCAAAGCGCTGAAAAAGAAGGACGAATCCAACGCCGCCGGCCGCGCCACGAAGCCGGCACAGCGAGCGGACCTGGATGAACTGGCCGCCAGGCGCCGCGCCGAATTGATGGCTGAAGCCCAGCGTCGCCGCCTGCAGCGCCAGCAGCAGGGCCGGCCCACGCCCCCGCTGCAGCAACCGACGCAACAGATCCAGACATCGCAGACGACGCAGCGTCCACCGACCATGGCGGATCGTCTGCGCCAGGCACGACAGCAGGCGATGGATCAGGCCACCGCCCGCGCTCAGCAGCGCCAACAGCAACTCGAAGCCCAGCGGCAGATGCAGCAGCAGCGGGCCCGTCATCAGGCCTCCGCGCCGCACCATCCTCAACCCGCGCCGCAACCGCAGCGCCCGCCTGTTCGTCCCGCTGCAAGCAGGCCGCCGCAGCGTCAGCCGCAACCTCGTCCGCAGCCCGAACCGCGCCGCGCTGAACTCGTGGCTGCTCACTATGAGAAAGAGCATGCGGATGTGCATCGCCTGGTGCGCGACGGCCAAGTTCTACCGGTCGATGCGCGGCGGGCGATGCTCGATCATCACTCGCTGCGGCAGGCGATCATCTGGAAAGAGATCCTGGACAAACCCATCGCTCTGCGCGACCTCGAACCATGAACGAGGCCCTGGACCGCATCACGATCGTCACCGGCGATATCACGCGCCCCCGGAAGGATCAGCAATGGGCCGTGGATGCCATCGTCAATGCCGCCAACGAATCGCTGCGGGGCGGAGGCGGCGTGGACGGCGCCATCCATCGCGCGGCCGGCCCGCGCCTGCTGGCGCACAATGCCAAGCTCGGTGGCTGCCGCACCGGCCTGGCCAAGATCACGCCCGCTTTCGACCTGGAAGCCCGCGGCATCCACCACATCATTCACACCGTGGGGCCGATCTGGCATGCGGATGATGACGAGATAGACGCCAAACTTGGCGATGTGCGCGAGGATGTGCTGCTGGCCTCCTGCTACACGCGCAGCCTGGAGCTGGCGGCTGAGCATGACTGCCAATGCGTGGCGTTTCCCGCTATTTCCACCGGGGTGTACGGATTCCCCAAACAGCGGGCAGCCCAAATTGCCGTCAGTCACGTGCTGGGTTTCCTGGCCACGCACGATCGGCCGCAGCGCGTCGTGTTCTGCTGCTTCGATGAGGCGGACGCGGGAATCTATTGTGAAGTGATCGAGACGCGCGATCAGTGGATGCTCAATCGAAAGCGCCTTGGATGAGCCGGACAATCCACCAGCAATTGGCCGAGCTTCGCCAGCGCCTGCAGGAAGGCCAGGTCGAACAGGTGCGCCAGCCGCTGGAGACATTGGCAGCCGATCACGCCGACGCCGCGGTGCTGCAAATGCTGGGCGAGTGTTATCTGGCGCTGAACCTGCCGCAGCGCGCCATCCTGCCGCTGGCCGCCGCCACAGGATTGTCCGACGACACAGCCCCAGCCGCACTGCTGGCCCGGGCGCTGCTGGAGGTGGGGCGCTGGGACGAGGCCCTGCTGGCGGCCCAGCGCATTCTTCGCCGCCAGCCGCGCAACCGCGAGGCCCTGCGCATCATGCAGCAACTGCCGCGCGAGTGAAATCCCGACTTTCAGTCCACACCCGTCACATGCTGATTGCGTGTGCGCTTTTGCCCGCGCTCAGCGAGCGGCGGATGATCGGGCGCGGGCAGATGATCTGCTGATTGGACGAGCCGGTGTCGCCCTTGAGGCGGCGGCGAATCAGGGACATGGCATGACTGACCAAGGCCTGCCAGGGAATGGCGATGGTGGCGATGCCCAGATGCTCGGCGATCGGCGCATTGTCAAAGCCCACCAGCGGCGGCGGCGTGAGTTGATGATCATCGCACCATGTCAGCACAGCTTGGGCCAGTCGATCGTTGCAGCAGAACAGGCCGTGTTGGGCAGCCTTGACCGCAGCGCCGGCCGCACGGTAGCCGTCCTCGAAGTACCAGCCGTCGGCATAGATCACCTGGGCCTTGAGCAGCGACCGAAAGCCCTCGACACGCAGGCGGTTGCGCGAGTCCGGCTGCGGCCCGGCCAGTATGGCGAAATGTCGGCGTGGCGTGCGACGCTTGGTGCTGCGTCGGCCCTGAAGCAATTCCGCGGCACAGACTCCGCCGGAGAAATCGTCCAGTGACACGCTGTCGATGTGCAGCGAACTCATCCCGAACGGAGCGCGGTTGTTCATCAGCAGACCCGGGCGATGCTGTTGAATGCAGCGGGCCAGAGCGTGCGTCGGCTCCCACATCACGGGCAGACGATCCGGGCGCAGGCTGCAGCGCTGGCCGTCCCAGCGCGTTTCGTGATGGATGTTTTCACTGTTGAGAGCGGCAGCCAGCATCTGCAGCAGTCGCCAGCCGAAGCTGTCGCGGCGCTTGGCCCGGGGATGGAAGATCAGATCGACGCCGGTGAGCGTGGGGGGGCCGCCGGGCACGAAGGCGCCTGACTTTTCACGAATTACCAGGTGCCCTTCGTCGGCCAGGCTCCGCAGCAGGCGATGGGCGGTCTGGTAGCTGATGCCGAACTGCCGCGACACCGCCCGGGCTGAGAGAAAGCGATCGCCCGGCCGATGAAAACCGCTGTGCAGGCGGTCCAGCAGCCTTTCGCGGACCTGCAGGGTCAGGGCGGCGGTGGGACGGGCCATGTAATAATCATATCAGATTTTGGAAAGACTGTCCCGCAATGGCGGCCGCGGTATCTATAAACTGTTGGCATGTCCACCACGGGTCGAAACAACGGGGCGTTGGCGGGAAAGTCGCTTCTGGTCGTCGGCGGCACCAGCGGGATCGGCCTGGCCGCGGCGCAAGCCATGGTCGAAGCCGGGGCCAATGTCCTGGTCGTCGGTTTGGGCCAACAGGACAGCGACGACGCGGCCGGGCAATTGGGTGACCAGGCGATCACCCTGACCGCCGACGCCACTGACCCGGCCACCGCGCCGCGGGCGATCGACCTGGCGGTCGAGCACTTCGGCGCCATTGATGGCCTGTACCACGTGGCCGGCGGCAGCGCACGATCCAGGGGCGACGGCCCGCTGGATGAGTTGACCGATGCCGGTTGGGAATACGCCCTCAAGCTCAACCTCACTTCCATCATGTATTCCAACCGCGCGGCTGTGCGCTGGTTCCTGCAACACAAGCGCGGCGGCAGCGTGCTCAACCTCGCCAGTGTGCTGGGCTACGATCCTTCGCCGCAATACTTCGCCACTGTCGGCTACGCGGCAGCCAAGGCGGCCATCATTGGTTTGACGCGATCCTGTGCCGCTCGTTATGCGACGGCTGACATTCGCTTCAACGTGCTGGCCCCGGGCCTGGTGGCGACGCCGATGTCGAAGCGCGCCCAGGGCAACGACACGATCATGCATTACGTGCACAGCAAGCAACCGCTGGATGGCGGACGCATCGGGCGGCCGGACGATCTAGCGGCGGCGGCTGTGTATTTGCTCAGCGACCAGTCGACGTTTGTCACCGGCCAGGTCCTGGCGGTGGACGGCGGCTGGTCAGTGGCCGACGGCCAATACGAACATCACTAACCCGGAGATTCCAACGTATGAGTGCTGCTACAGAGTATTACGACAAGACCATGAAGTTACTGGAGGCCGTGCGCAAAGATGAATTGCCCGCGGTGGAAAAGGCAGCCGCCCTGTGCGCCGAGAAGATCGCGGCCGGCGGGCTGGTGTTCATGTTCGGCTCGGGCCATTCGCGCATGATGTGCGAAGAAATGACCCCGCGCCAGGGCTGCTTCCCCGGTTTCGTGGCCATGGTCGAACTGGCCACCAGCAATCACTCGGCCATCATCGGCAACAACGGCCTGCGCACCGCGCTGCAGTTGGAGAAATTCGAGGGTTACGCCGAGCAACTGCTCTCCAGCTTCAAGTTCGGGCCCAATGACGTGCTCATCGTCGTCTCCACCAGCGGCATTCGCCCCTTGATCGTCGAGTTGGCCATGGGCGCCAAGGCCCGCAACATGCCCGTCATCGGCCTGGTCTCCGTCGCCCACTGCTCCAACTGCAAGCCCGGCCACAGCTCCGGCAAGAAGCTGATCGACATCGCTGACATCATCCTCGACAACCATTGCCCCCCCGGCGACTGCATCCTCCCGCTGGAAGGGCTGGATTGGATGACCGGCCCGACCTCCACCAGCACCGGTGCCATGCTCGTCAACATGCTGCGCTGCCAGACCGCCGCGGAACTGCTTAAACGCGGCATCAAGCCCGAGCTTCTGCCCAGCCACCAGTTCGTCGGCAACACCAGCGCTGAGGAACAGCTCGAGCGTTTTTACGAAGCGTATCGCCGCAGTCTCGCGCACCTTTATCAGTGAGGTGGTCCTGCCATGGATACCGCCATCGGCATCGATGCCGGCTGCACCAATGTCAAAGTGGTCGCGGTCGATGCGCGCGGCGCGATTCTCGCTGACGTGCAGATTCCTTCGCACAACGATGGCTCGCACTCGGCCTCGGTCAAGGCGGCGCTGACGCAGTTGTTGGATAAACTGGACCATCGCCCGACCACGTTGGGCATCGCTGCCCCGGGTCTGCCGTCGCCTGACGCACGCCGCATCGTTTCTTTGCCCGGGCGCGACACCGATGTGGAAGGGCTGGACTGGACGACGTTTCTCGCTTGGCCCACACCGGTGCCGGTGCTCAACGATGCCCAGGCGGCGCTGGTGGCGGAAGCCTGGTGCGGCGCGGCGGCTGGTTGCGACAACGTGGTGCTACTGACGCTGGGCACGGGCGTCGGCGGAGCGATGATCGTGGACGGGCGATTGCTGCGCGGACACCTGGGACGCGCCGGCCACCTCGGCCACATCAGCCAGGACATCCACGGCCCGCTGGGCATTCTCAACATTCCCGGCCCTCTGGAAGATCAACTGGGCGAATCCACCGTCAAACGCCGCACCCATGACCGCTTCACCTCCAACCGCGACCTACTGGAAGCGGCACAGGCAGGCGACAGCGAAGCGCAACAACACTGGCAGCACATGATACGCTCTCTGGCGGTCGGCATCGCTTCGTTGATCAACGTGGCGGACCCGCAGGTGGTGGTGATCGGCGGCGGCGTGGCGGCTTCGGGTGATGCACTGTTTGGGCCGGTGCGGCAATTGCTGTCGCAGTTCGAATGGCGGCCGACCGGCGGCGATGGAGTGCCCATCGTGCCCGCGGCCCTTGGTCGCTTCGCGGGCGCCATCGGTGCGGCCCGCTTTGCGGTGCAGTGGAACCGGGAGGCGGCCCGGCATGGCTAAGCGCGAGGTCACGCTGATCGCTGATGTGGACGTAGTCGTCATCGGCGCGGGATCGGCTGGTTGCTGTGCAGCGATCGCGGCTAGGCAAAGCGGCAGGCACTCGGTGCTGCTGATCGATCGGCTCGGTTTTGCCGGCGGCACTTCCACGGCTGTGCTCGATACGTTCTACGGCTTCTACACGCCCGGCAACACGCCGCGCAAAGTCGTCGGCGGCGTCCCCGAGCGCGTGGTCGATGCCCTGCATTCACACGGGGCGATGTTCCTGCGCCCCAACACCTACGGCGCGGGCACCGGCGTCACCTACGATCCGGAACGGCTCAAGCTGGTGTGGGACCAGTTGCTGAATCAGGCTGGCGTTGAACTACTGCTGCACACGGTGCTGATGGACGTGCAGACCGATGGCGGCGGCGCCATCACCGGGTTGACCGTGCTTTGTCGTGATGGCTTGCACCAGATCAAAGCGAAGCGATTCATCGACTGCTCCGGCGACGCGGAATTGTGTCACTTGGCTGACGTACCCTACGAAAAAGCGGGCGACATCGATCCCGCCCAGACGATGACCACCACCTTCCGCATGTGCGGCGTCGATCTGGATCGCTATGAAAAAGCAGGCGGCAAGAAGATGCTGGCCGCCAGGATGGATGAAGCGATCGCCAGTGGTCGTTACAACCTGCCGCGCAAAGCCGGCAGCGCTCACGCCATGGTGCAGTTCGGCTGCGTGGCCACCGTGGCGGTGCGCGTGGCGGACCTGGACGGCACCGATTCGCGGCAGTTGACCAAAGCCGAGCAGATCGGCCGCGAGCAGGCGTTCATCTACGGTGACTTTTTCCGCAGTGAAATCCCCGGCTACGAGCAGGCCGGCATCATCGGCCTGTCCACGCAGATCGGCGTGCGCGAGACGCGGCGCGTCCATGGCGAATACCGGCTGACCCGCGAGGACTGCATGAGCGTGGCCCGCTTCGACGACCGCGTGCTGCTGTGCGGCGCGCCCATCGAAGATCACCGTGCATCATCCGGCGGCCAGGAGGAAACCGCATGGGCCTACGTGCCGGGTGGCGAGGCATATGACGTGCCTTATCGCACGTTGGTGCCCAAGGGCCGCGATGAATTATGGGTGGCCGGTCGCTGCTTCAGCGCCACGCACGATGCTCACGCTTCCTGTCGTTCGATGGGTCAGACCATGTCGATGGGCCAGGCGGTGGGTCTGGCAGCCGCGATGTCATTGGAAAGCGACTGTGGGGCGCGGGATGTTGATGTGACGAAGTTGCAGGATCAACTGCGGCAACTGGGCGCGGTGCTTGAGACCCCGAAGGAGGCGGCCGACACCTCGCGCGACGGCTGGGGGAAGCTGCGATGACCAGTCACGTGCGGACCGTGTTGGGTGATATCCCCGCATCCGAGCTTGGCGCTTGCGGGGCGCACGAGCACGTGATCATCCGCAGCGATCACGTGGCGGCCCTCGACCCAGAGCTGCGCCTCGATGAGACGGAACCGGCGGAGCGCGAGCTGCGCCTGTTTCACGCGGCCGGCGGACGGGCCATGATCGACACCATGCCCGGCGTCTGCGGGCGCGATGTTCAGGCGTTGGCCCAGGTCTCGCGCCGCAGCAAGGTCCACCTGGTCTGCTCCACCGGCCTGCACCTGGCGAGATACTATCCGACCGACGCCCCAGTGCTCAGTTACACCGTGGAGCAGTTGGCGGACTGGTTCGCCAGCGAGATCGAACAAAAGACCCTGGAATCACCGGACAAACAGCCTGTTTCGGCCGGGATCATCAAGGTGGCGGGAGGTGAAAAGCTCAGCGAACTGCAACGCCGGGCCTTTACCGCCGCGGCCATCGCTCAGCAGCGCACCGGTTGTCCCATTATCACTCACACCGAGCGCGGGGCTGCGGCTATGGACCAGATCGAACTGCTGCGCACTTACGGCGCTCGGCTCGATCGCGTCACGCTCTCCCACGTCGATCGCAACACCGATCCCGAATACCATGCCGCGATTCTCGACACCGGCGTGTGCATGGAATACGACGGGGCGTTTCGCTGGAAACCGGCCGAGGGCAATCCCACGGTGGACCTGCTGTGCAAGCTGCTGCCGCGCTATCCCATGCAGTTGATGGTGGGCATGGACGCGGCAAGGCGGCGCTACTGGCAGAGCTACGGCGGCGGCCCGGGCATGGCGTGGCTGATGCGGCAGTTACCGCAGATACTGCGAGCGGCGGGCCTCGATGATCAGGCGATCAAGCGCATTTACGTGGATAACCCCGCGTCTGCGTTCTCGTTTTTCGATACTGACAGCAAGGAAACACAATGAAAGACTGTCCCCTGCGCACCAGCGTCATCGGAAGTTATCCCCTGCCGGGCTGGCTGGAGTTTGCGGCTGCGAACCTGGACCAATTCGGGCCCGACGACATCGAAGAGATGCGGCACGATGCGGTGATCGCCGCGGTGCACGATCAACTCGAAGCGGGGCTGGACGTGATCACCGACGGCGAACAGACGCGGCTGGATTTCAACCTGTCCTTTTACGGCCATCTGCAGGGCATCGAACTGGAATCGGAGCCGCCGCGGCGTTGGGGTCCGCCGGCCCATGATCAACGCGGCAAGCACGCTATCACCGGGCAACTGACCGCGCCACGCGGCCTGGGTGTGGTGGGTGAATATCAACGATTGTTGCGGGTGGCTGCTGCGTTGAAGCCGGCCACGGGTGGCGTGACGCTGAAGGCTTCCGTGCCTGGGCCGTACACCTTGTCGGGACGATTGTTGCCCAACCAGCAGTACCCGGATCGTTATGCGATTACCGAGGCACTATTGCCGATCGTGCGCAGTGAGATCGAGCAACTGGTGGCGGCCGGCTGCAAGGAAATCTGCGTGGATGAACCTTCGATGAGCTGTTATGCGCACAAGGAAGACCCGCAGCGGTTCGTGGACATTTTCAATCGCACGGTGGCCCCGGCCGTGGGGCGCACGCGATTGTGCATGCACCTGTGCTTCGGCAACTACAAGGGACGCAGCGTCGGGTGCAAGCGGCCGCAGGTGATGTTCCCAGCTTTTCTGCATATGAAGGTCGATGAGATGCACCTGGAGATGACGACGCTGAATTTCGTCCCGCTGCACTTGATCGAGCAGGTGGCCAAGGCGGGCATTGACGCGGCGGTGGGGTTGATCGACGTCAAGAGTTACTACATCGAATCGCCGCAGGACATCGCCGAGCGCATCGTGGCTTGTTTGAAGTACGTGTCACCGGATCGCTTGGTGCTGGCGCCGGATTGCGGTTTGTCACAAACGGCTCGCTGGGCAGCGCGGCGGAAGCTGGCGGCCATGGTGGAAGGTGCGACAATCGTGCGAAAACGCCTGGGAATCAGCTCATGATCGCTGCGACGCTCAAACATCAGGCTCTGCTGGACGATATCGCCGCGGTTGACGTCAAGGACGGGCTGTGCGTGTGGTGGCTGGGGCAGAGCGGCTATGTCATCAAGTCGCCGGATGGGCTGCTGGTGATGGACCCGTATCTGTCTGATTCGCTGACGCACAAGTATGCCGACACCGACAAGCCGCACGTGCGCATGACGGAATTGTGCCTTGATCCCGGCTCGCTGCGCGGCGTAGATGTGATCACCTCCAGTCACAACCATACCGATCATCTCGATGCTGAGACTCTGCTTCCACTGCTGGCCGCCAACCCTGACGCCGCTTTCATCATTCCGGAAGCCAACCGCGCATTCGTAGCTGAACGGCTGGGTTGCGACGCAGCCAAACCACTTGGGCTCAATGATGGGCAATCGCTGAACGCAGCGGGCATGACGATTCACGCGGTGCCCGCTGCCCATGATGAACTGGACACCGACGAGCACGGACGACATCGCTACCTGGGTTATGTCGTGCAGACCCGCGGCGGCACGATCTATCACAGCGGCGACACATTGATGTTCGACGGCCTGATTGAAAGGCTCAAGCGATTTAATATCGATCTGGCCCTGTTGCCGATCAACGGCAAGCGGCCGCAGCGTCGGGTGGCGGGCAACCTGTTCGGCGATGAGGCGGCCAAACTGGCGCATGACACCGGGGCCCGGCTGGTGCTGCCGTGCCATTACGACATGTTCACCTTCAACACCGAGCCGCCTGATCTGTTCGTGCAGACTTGTCGGCAGTTGGGCCAGGCGCACCGCGTGCTGACCTGCGGCGAACGACTTGAATTATCAAAGTGATTCACGTCTGCTTCAGGATGCCGTCGTAAATCCGGCGGCCGATGAAGTGGGCGCGATTGCCCAGAGCGTGCTGGATGCGCAGTACTTCGTTCCACTTGACCATGCGCTCGCTGCGGGCGAATGAGCCGACCTTGAGCTGGCCGGCATTGGTGGCCACAGCCAGGTGGGTGATGAAGGCGTCCTCCGTTTCGCCGGAGCGGGCGGAGATCAGCGGCAGCCAGCCTGCCTGTTGCGTGAGGCGAATGGCGTCGATGGTTTCGCTGACGGTGCCGATCTGGTTGAGCTTGATGAGCACGGAGTTGGCCAGGTTGTTCTCGATGCCGTGACGAATCCGCGGCACGCTGGTGGTGAACAGGTCGTCGCCCACGATCTGCACGCGCCCGGCCAGCTCACGGTGCACGCGCTGCCAGCCGGCGATGTCAGTGTCGGAGACGGGGTCCTCCACGCTGATCACCGGGTATCGCCTGCACCAGTCGCAGATCAGATCGGTGAACTGCTGCGAATCGAAGACCTTGTTTTCCAGCTTGAAGTGATAGGTTCCGGTCTGTTGGTCATAGAGATTGCTGGCCGCAATGTCCAGCGAGATGGCCAGGTCCTTGCCCGGGTGGTAGCCGGCCGCTTCGATGGCTTGCATCACCACGTCGAAGGCCTGATCGTTGCGATCGAAGCTGGGCCAGTAGCCGCCCTCATCCGCCAGGCCCACGTTGCCGTCAAGCCGGCGCATGATTTTGCCGGCAGCGTGATACACGTCATGCGTCATGCGCATCACCTGCTCGTAATCCTGCGCGCCCACAGCAATCACCAGGAAGTCCTGCACGTCGATGCGATGGTTGGCGTGAGCGCCGCCTCCGATGATCTGGATCTCCGGCAGCGGCAGCAGCGTGCCTTCGCCCAGCGACGCGAACAGCGGAACGCCGCGTGCATCGGCGGCCGCGGCGGCCACCGCCATGGAGATGCCGAGGATCGCGTTGGCGCCGAGGTTGGATTTGTTGTCCGTGCCGTCGAGCTCGATCATGCGGCGATCGATGGCAGCCTGATCCAGAGCATCCATGCCCACCAGTTGCGGGCCCAGCACCTGACGCACGTTGGCGATGGCCTTGTACACACTCTTGCCGCCAAAACATTGGGGATCGCGGTCGCGCAGCTCCAGGGCCTCGAACTGGCCGGTGGATGCACCCGATGGCACCAGGCCGTGACCGGCCGCGCCGCCGGCCAGCACCACGCGGACTTCGACGGTGGGGTTGCCACGCGAGTCGTAAATCTGCCAGGCGTCAATGCTCTGGATTTGCGTGTGGTTCATGGGTTCTTCAACTCATCATCCCAGGCTGAGAGCAATGGTTGCAGCGGCAGGGCGGTGGAGGATAGCTGTTTCGTGACGAATCGGCGAACCCGTTGTCTGGGGCCTTCTTCAGTCAGGTATTCCACGGGCGATTTGCCGTCGATGCGGGCCAGCATGAGCATCAGCAGCAGGCGGGGCAGGTTCGAACGCACGATCTCTGTCTGCTCGGTGCTGAGTTTTCGCTGGTAAGCGTCCCAAGCAGTTCGGGCCAAGTCGATCATCGCCGCGTGATGTTCGCGCCGGTGCAGGGCCTTGAGCATCATGTGATTCAGCAGAAACGCCACGTCGAAGGTCGGATCGCCGAACCAGGCCACTTCGCAGTCGATCACCACCAGTCGGCCGGGGGCCACCATCAGGTTTTTGGGACTGAAATCGCCGTGAACCAGACTAAGGCGCGTGTTTGCGATGCGGTCGGCTTCGGCCATGAACTGATCGTGCAAGGCCGGATGCGCAGTCGCGGTGGCTCGCAGATAGGGATCGAGGCGGAGTTGGTCGAACCAGTCTGTGGTGTCGAACGCGGCACGGATGTTGTCATCGCGCCACGTCGCGGCATGAATCGCACCAAGCAATTCGCCCGCCTGCTGAGCCTTCCGGGGGTCGGCCTCGCCTGCCAGCAGGTGTTGCTTCCACGGGGCGAAGTCGCCGCCGAGGTATTCCATGGCGAAAAAGTGATTGGCCTGCGAAACGTAGCGCACGGCCGGGACTGCGCCGGGCACGAGCTTGTCCACCAGCTTGAGGTAGCGATGCTCGACCATATTGCGTCCCACATCAGCCCGCCAGTCCGCCGCCACGCGCAACTGGGCCAGGGCCTGCTTGACCACCAGCTTGCTCTGGCCATCTTCCAGCAACCAGATATCGCTGGACACGCCGCCGGTCAACGGCCGGCCGGTGACGCGTTGAGCATCGAGCAGTCCGGCAGCGGCCAGCTCCTGGATGATCGGCGGCAGGTCCATGGCGTGATAAGGATAAAGCATCTGCCGCGCTGTGCGAAATAAGAGCGCGATTGAATCGATGGCGATTTCAGCATACGCTGTCCGTATCGGTCCAACTCCTTTTCAAGTGAGACGCTTCATGAATCACAATCGCTTTGGTCGGATGAGCAGCCGCCTTGCACTGACGGCTGCGACCCTAGTGTGTCTTCAAGTGACGATGGTCATGTCCGCCGCGGCAGATGATCTGACGCCGCTGAAGTACAACAACCCGGGCCTGGTGGTGGACCTGCACGTCGGACTGTGGTCCTATCCCGTGCCGTGCGATTTCGACGGCGATGGTGACAACGACCTGCTGGTGGCCTGTCCCGACAAGCCGACCAAAGCAGTGATGTATTTCGAGAACACCGAAGGCGACGTGCTCAAGCCGGTATTCAAGGCTCCGGTGAAGGTCGGCCCTTCCATGGCGGACATCACGCCGTCGTACACGCCGGACGGCCTGCGCCTGCTCAGTCGCAACAAGGAAATCCTCGACCTCAAGCAGGGCGGCTTCGAGCAAACCAAGACCATCTATCCCACGGCCGAGATTCATATCCCGCGCGAGAAGTACACCGTGCGCGAAAACCAGTGGAGCTACGTGGATTACGACGGCGACGGTGATCTGGACCTCATCGCCGGCGTCGCGGACTGGGAAGACTACGGCATGCAATGGTCCGGCGCCGGCTGGGCCCGTGCCTATGGCGACAATGGCGTCTGGACACTCGGGCCGCTGCACGGTTACGTCTATCTGATTCGCAACACAGGCACGAAGGATGAGCCGACGTTCGACGACCCGGTGAAGGTCGAAGCTGGTGACGGCGTGGTCGATGTCTATGGCCGCCCTTCGCCCAACTTCGTGGATTTCGACGGCGACGGCGACCTGGACCTGCTGTGCGGCGAGTTCCTCGACGGGTTCACCTATTTCAAGAACGTCGGCACGCGCACGGAGCCGAAGTACGAAGCCGGTCGCCGCCTGATGCACGAAGGCGAGCAGTTGGCGCTGGACCTGGAGATGATCGTGCCGGTGGCCTACGACTGGGACAAGGACGGCGACTACGACCTGATCGTGGGCGATGAGGACGGCCGCGTGGCGCTGGTGGAAAACACGGGTAAGTTCGATGAGAACGGCACACCTGTTTTTAACCTGCCATACTACTTCCAGCAGGAGGCGGATGACGTTTACTTCGGAGCGCTGACGACGCCGGTGTGCGTGGACTGGGACGGTGATGGCGATCAGGACATCATTGCCGGCAACTCGGCGGGCTACATCGCTTTCATCGAAAACCTCGACGGCGGCAATCTTCCCAAGTGGGCCCGCCCGGTGCGCCTCAAGGCCGACCTGCTGCCGATCCGCATCATGGCGGGTTACAACGGCGACTGCCAGGGCCCGTCGGAGGTCAAGTGGGGCTACACCACGCTCTCGGTGGCGGATTGGGATAACGACCAGTTGCCGGACCTGGTGGTCAACTCGGTCTGGGGCAAGGTGGTGTGGTATGAGAACGTCGGCCAGCGCACGTGGCCGCTGCTGACGGCGACGCGGCCGATCGATGTGGAATGGCCGGGTGTGCCGCCCAAGGAGCCGACCTATTGGTGGACGCCACAGGGCCGCGAGTTGGCCACGCAATGGCGTACCACGCCGGTAGTGATCGACTGGGACGGCGACGGGTTGCAGGACCTGGTGATGCTCGATCCCGAAGGTTACCTGGCCTACTACCATCGCACGATGGAGAACGGCGTATTGCGTCTGCAACCGCCGCAGCGCATTTTCAAAGCCGATGGGCCGTCCGTTTTCGACACCAAGCACGCAGCACAATCCGATGAGCCGGGCCTGCTGCAACTGAACAACGGCGTCTCCGGCCGCGCCGGTCGCAGAAAGCTGCACCTGGCTGACTGGGACGGCGACGGCCATCTCGACCTGCTGGTCAACAGCATCAGCGTCAACTGGATGAAGGGCCGCCCCGGCGAGAACGGCGAATACATCTTCAAGGAGATGGGCCCGCTGTCCGACATGGTGCTCGCCGGTCACACCACCAGCCCGACCACGGTGGACTGGGATAACAACGGCATTCCCGACCTGCTCCTGGGAGCTGAGGATGGGCGCTTCTACTACCTGAAGAACCCTCGAGCGAGCCAGTAAGCGGCAGCGTGGTGTCGAGGTTGACGTTGCCTTGCCGGCGCTGCTTCCAGTTGCCGGTGACGTCGATGTCGCCGTTGACGAGATTATTGATCAACAGCAGCGAGCCCGGCGATTTCGATTCAGAGGCAGCATGAACGCTTTGAGTCCAGCCGTCGATCACGTTGCCCGAGGCGATCAGGCTCAGCGGGGATTACTGTGGCCCCCAATATTCTTATTAACGCACTGATTCACGTTCCTTCGCGCCATATACTATAGGGGGGTATGCTATAGGTCATGTTCGGATGCACGTGTTGGATCCGGACGAGAATCCTACCCCCGCTCAGTCCGATGCGGCTGAGGAACTCATCGACATCATCAAGAGCTATCTGCGATAGGCAGCCGAAAGGACAAATCCGTCATGAGCACGCACCACGCTCACCCTCACGATCATGCGCATCCCTACGGTTACAATCACGAGTAACATCACTTTCACGAAAGCGGTCCCCACCAAGGCGATCAAGCATTTGCTGGACCTTCTGCCGTGCGAAGCACGGTCCGCCGCGCCGGTGGCACGCAGCAGGTCAAACCCGAGGAACTGAGCATCGGGGAGATTGTACTGGTCAAGCCGGGCACACGGTTGCCGGTGGACGGCGAGGTGGTCGGCAGCCATCCGGCGGTGGATCAGTCGTCCATCGATGATCGGGTTATCGTTCCGCTGGGGGTACTGTTGGTGCGGTGGATGATTCCCGCAGAGATTCTGGTGGAATGTCGAAAACGCGCTTCGCCCGGCGTGACGATCAGCACGGCATGGATGTGGACGGGCGCGATCATCATCGGCATGTTGTGGTTTGCCTGCCTCGCGATGCTACTTGTCTGGGGGATGCGGCGATTCGGCGGGTGACTATCATCACGACGCGCGTGTTCGTCATCGTCACACTCGCAAGTATATCGTCTGCACTGACGTCTGATGTCAAGACCAACTTGAGTGCAGTATGCGAAGCAACCGGCGATCTCAACCACAGCGGCGATGACGAACCATACCAACGACTTCAATAATGATTCCCTTCGAGGGCGTTGTTGCGGATGGACCGGCCGTGGTGGTGGGTGTTGCCGGGGTTGGTCAGTCTGTCCGTGTTCGCTCTGGCGTTGACGCGCGTGGAATCGGCCATCGCGGGCCGAGCGTATGCGGCCTACGGCGAGGTCTAGATCACCGCAGTCTTGACGTGGTTGTGGATCATCGAAGGCCGCCACCCCGACGCGTGGGATGTACTCGGCGGAGCGATCTGTCTGGGCGGGGCAGCGGTCATTATGCTCGGGCCACGCTCCTAGGGGGATATTTTCTCGAACCGACTTGCCACCACCGGCGTATTGCGAATAGGATAAACTTCATGCGGCGATCGAACGGCATACTCAGGCGAAAGTTGGTGGTTGTCCTCGCGGCCACCGCGCTCTTGCTATCGGGGGGAGGGCTGGTGCAATGCTACGGTGCCAATGGTGGACATGCCGCTGTTGAGTTGCCGCATCTTTCCGTGTGCGTGGAGTTTGCCTCTTTGCCGACGGTAGATTGGGGACCGGCGTCGTTGGAGCTTTCAGGCGCGGATTGTTTTGATGTTCCTTTGCCACCAGTGGTCAGCTGCAAAACCGGTCCAGGACGCAAGTATTTCGCGGTAGTGAGCCTGTCATTACCATGGATATGCGTGATTTCATGGGCTGACCTCTCATCATCATCTGCCACCCACGAGCATTCTGTATTTGACAAGCGCATGCATGCAGAGCAATCCAAACGCTCTCTTTACAGCACTGTGCTGCTGATCTAGTTTGTTCCAATTCCCTTCTTCTGCCTAATCCGGCCGCACTCGCCGGTAGTCTGTAAGTACCTCGACACCAAAATCATAGGAGTTTCTGCATGTACCGATGGTGCTGCTGCGCCGTGGCATTCACGGCGCTTGGCTTGGGCGGGTGCCAGATGCACCCGCTGGCCGATTCGTCGTGGCCCGAGGCGCGACCACTGGGTGAGCGGCTTGAAACGTATCATCCGCCAACTCGGCCGATGCCCCCTGATGCCCACGATCAGCTCGATATCGCGGAACCCACAGGTGATTTGACGTTGCGTCAGGCGATGGCGCTGGCGATCGCTCGGAGTCCGAAGCTGCGCGCGTATGGCTGGGATGTTCGCCGGGCCGAGGCCCAAATGCTGCAAGCGGAGCTGTGGCCGAATCCGGAAGTTGAAGCCGAGTTCGAGGACTTCGGTGGCAACAAGGACTTGTCCGGCACGCAATCGTTGCAGGCCACAATCAGTCTCGCCCAGACATTCCCTTTGGGCGGGGACATCCAGCGACGGCGTGAATTGGCCGCTTACGAGGCACGGCTCGTCGGTTGGGATTACGAGGCTGCTCGCCTGGAACTGCTGACCGAGGTAACACAACGATATGTGGCACTGCTGGCGGCTCAACGCCGGGTCAACGTTGCTGAGGAAGCTTTGATACTTGCCGACCAGGTCCAGGCAACGACGCGCAAGCGCATCGATGCCGGAGCTGCGCCGCCGATCGAAGCGGCAAGGGCGAGTGTGCCAGTCGCCACCGCTCGCGTTGCACTTGTGCGAGCCGAGCGGCAACACGAAGCGGCGCGGAAGCAGTTGTCGCTGATGTGGGCGGCGGGTGAACCGACCTTTGGTGCGGTCAGCGGTTCACTGGAACAGCTTGCGACACTGCCCACCCCCGAACAATTGGTGGCCTTGATCAATCAGAATCCGGATGTGGCTCGTTGGGCCACGGAGATCAGTGCCCGCCAGGCAGAAGTTCGACTGGCCAAGGCCGAATTGGTGCCGGACATTACCGCCCGGCTCGGCTATCGACGGTTCAACGAATCGGATGGTCACGCCCTGGTGGCGGGCATATCACTACCCCTACCAGTTTTTGATCGACGTCAAGGGGATATTCTGTCAGCTCGCCTGGGGGCCCTATCGGACAGGCAACGGCAACGCGACGCGGAATTACGCCTGGAAACCGCGCTTTCTGACGCCTATGCCCGCCTGGCAAGTGCGTTCGAAGAAGCAACAGCAATCCGAGAAGAAGCATTGCCGCCGGCTACTAAGGCATTCGATGTGACACGTATTGCATTCGAGAAGGGCGACGTGACGTTCATTGATGTGCTCGATGCTGAGCGAACCCTCATCGAACTGCGAACCCAACATCTTGATGCACTGGCCGGCTACCACACCGCGGTTGCAGAGATCGAAGCACTCATTGGCCAATCCCTAGAGTCCCTCAACACGCCGAGCACCGGAAGCCGAACTGAACAACACGGAGACGAGTAAACATGAAGTATTCACCCCGATCTGTACTGACATTCATGCTGATGATCGCCGTTGGGTTGGCTTGGTCATCGCACTTGATTGGTCTTGATTATTCAAGTCAGGCCCAGGCCCAAACGCTTGCGGACGAACACGATCACGAATCTGAGAGTGACCATGCCCGTACGTCGCCAGAACTACAGCGTGCTGAACAGCCGGGCCATTCAGATCGTGACGTGAATGGCCAGGGAGAGACCTGCCAGAAAGAAGATGATGATCACGCCGATCATGGAGATGAAGAAGACAGGGTGAAGATCGCACCGCAGGTGATGCGCGAGTTTGACATCGAGGTTCAACAGGCATCTGGCGGCATCATCGAACAGACAGTCCGTCTGCCCGGCGAAGTCGTGTACAACGCGGATCGCATTGCCCACGTGACACCCACGGTGGCTGGGATCGTCAACAAGGTCAATTTCTCAGTCGGCGACCGCGTGGAAGCGGGCCAAGTCATGGCGGTGTTCAATAGCCAGGAACTGGCCGCGGCGCGCAGCGAATACCTGGCGTCCAAAGCAAGGCTCGTCCTAACCGAAGCGAATATGGAGCGCGACCAGCGTCTGTTCGAGCAGAAGGTCGGCACGGAACGGGCGGTCCTGGAATCCCGCCAGGCCTACCAGGAAGCCCAGATCGCACGGAATCAGGCGGAGAACACTTTGCACGCCTTGGGCTATTCGCACGAGCAGGTCGCCCAAGTCGAATCGCTTGCCGATACCGACTTCAATGCTTACGAACTGACCGCACCCCTCAACGGTGTAGTGACGGAGCGACATTTGACGATCGGCGAGGTGATCGAGCCGGCGAGTGAAGACCTGCCGTTCGTCGTAGCGGATCTCTCGACCGTCTGGGTGAACCTGACTGTCTATCAACGCGATCTGGCTCACGTGGAACCAGGGCAACCTGTGGAAATCCAGTTCGGACACGGCATCCCGGAAGCCAAAGGCATTATCGCCTTTGTCAGCCCGGCGCTGGACGAAACAACCCGAACCGCTACCGCGCGCATCGTGTTGGAGAATCCCAATGGGTATTGGCGGCCGGGCCTGTTTGTCACAGGTGTGATCGAAACCGGCCACGATCAGGCGTCCATGGTCGTACCGCGATCAGCGATTGCCGAGTTCAAGGGCAAGCAGGTTGTATTTGTTCAAACTGATGAAGGATTCGAACCTCGCCCGGTGAGCATTGGTCGGAGCACGACCCAAAATGCGGAGATTCTCCGAGGACTCACCGAGGGTGAGCGATTTGTGGGCCGCAACGTATTGGCTCTGACGGCCGAGATGAACCGGGCCATGCTAGAGGACGGGCACGGTCACTGACGCACTCCAACGGATTGAGGTAATACATCATGATCAATCGATTGATTGATTATTCCCTGCACAATCGGCTGCTGATCGCCGTGCTGTTGTTGCTGGTAATCGCCGGCGGCTGGTGGAGTTATGGACGATTGCCGGTTGACGCTTTTCCAGATGTGTCGCCGAACCTGGTGCAGGTGTTCACCGTGACCGAGGGCCTCGCCCCCGAAGAAGTCGAAGCGTTCATCACTTACCCCGTAGAGACGGCCATGCTCGGCTTGCCCGGTGTGGAGAAGATCCGCTCGGTGTCCAACTTCGGCCTGTCGGTCGTCAACGTCTACTTCGAGGAAGGGACAGACATCTATTTCTCTCGCCGCCTGGTCAACGAGCGACTGCAGGAAGCGCGCGAACAGATTCCCGAGGGATTCGGCGAGCCAGAACTCGGGCCGATCTCAACGGGCATGGGCCTGGTGCTGTTCTATTATCTGGAGGACATCACCAGCCAATACACGCTCGAAGAGTTGCGCACCACGCACGACTGGATTGTCGCCCGCAACTTGGCGCGTGTACCGGGCGTGACGGAGGTGCTGGGCATTGGAGGTTTCGAGAAGCAGTACCACGTCGTGGTTGATCCCCAGGCCCTGTTGCGCTACGACCTGACCATCAATGACATCATCGAGCGCATTGAGGCCAACAATCTGAACGTCGGGGCGCAATTCATCGAGGAAGGCAGCGAGGAACTGGTTGTGCGCTCGGTGGGCCTGGCGCAGAACCTGGACGACCTGCGGCGCATCATCGTCAAGACCGAAGACGGTCGGCCGATCTACCTAGACGACGTAACGGAACTGAAGATCGGCGGAGCCGTCCGCCGCGGCGCGCAGACCCGCAACGGAGAGGGCGAAATTGTCGCCGGTATGGTTGTCAAGTTGTATGGCACCAACGCATCCACTGTGATCGAACGCGTGGAAAACAAGATTGACGAGATCAACGGCATTCTGCCCGAAGGTTTGCGCCTGGTCCCGTACTACCAGCAGAAGGACATCGTCGAAGCGTCGGTGGCAACGGTCACCAACGCCCTGGTTTCCGGTATTGTACTCGTAACGATCGTGCTGCTGGTGCTCATGGGCGGGTTCCGACCCAGCCTCGTGGTCGCTGTGGCGATCCCATTTTCCGTTCTGTTTGCCGTCATTGCGATGTACTGGTTCGATCTGTCGGCGAACCTGATGTCGTTGGGCGGCTTGGCCATCGCCATCGGCATGATGGTGGACGGTACGATTGTGATGGTCGAAAACGTCGATCGGCTGCTGCGAGAGTCCGATCCGGATGAATCGAGAATCCACGTGATCGCTCGCGCCTGCCACGAGGTGGGGCGACCGATCCTTTTCGCCATTGCCATCATCATCATCGTCTTCCTGCCGCTTTTCACGCTGCAGGGTGTGGAGGGTAAGACGTTCCGGCCCCTGGCCTACACGGTGTCGCTGGCGATGCTGGGTTCCCTGGTCTATGCGGTTGCTCTAGCGCCGATGCTCAGCCACCTGATTATGCGGCGTCCAGCGACTGGGGAAAGCTGGGCAGCCCGCGCGCGTTGCCGGTTGCTGTCTAAGCTGCGCAAGCGACAGAGCGCCCCACGATTTGCCAACCAGGCAACGCAGTCCAAAGAAGCGCTGATCGTCCGTCTATTGCTGATTCCCTATCGGCCGACGGTGCGATTCTTCGTCCGTCAACGGTGGGCCGCCGTGCTGTTGGCGGTGGTTCTGCTTGCCGTAGGTGTTGTGGTGTTCCCGCGGCTCGGGTCGGAGTTCACGCCTCGGCTCAATGAAGGCACGATCGTAGTTCGCCTGACACAGGCCCCGTCGATCTCGCTGGAAGAAAGCAAGGAGAACGCTCTGCGGGTCGAACGACGGCTGCTTCAGATCTCCGAAGTCATCGAGGTGACCAGCCGCGTTGGCCGGGGCGAAGTCGGCGCCCACGCCGATCCGGTCAACTCGGTTGAGATGTACGTCATCCTCAAGCCCAAGGACCAATGGCGTCAACCCTACGACCAGGAGTTCATCGAATCGGCCATCCGCAATGCCGTCAGCGGCATGCCGGGCATCATGGCGAATCTGACTCAGCCGATCGAGATGACGGTGGATGAACTGCTCGAAGGCGTCAAGGCCGAGCTTGCGGTCAAGCTGTTCGGCGAAGACCTGATTCAATTGAAGGAAAAAGCAAACGAGATCGCCGCGGTGCTTCGCAATGTCCCTGGCGCGGCGGATGTGCAGGTGGACCAGGTGTCGGGCACGCCGCAGTTGCTGATCCGTCCTGATTTCGAGGCAATTGCCCGCTACGGAATGAACCTTGCTGATGTGCAACACACAATCCGCGCCGCCGTCGGTGGGCAGGAAGCCGGGCAGGTATTCGAGGGCATTCGGCGATTCGACATCCTCGTCCGCTACTCGCCCGAGGCGCGACAGACCCGCGAGGCGATCGGCGACATCTTGATCGAGTCGCCCAGCGGGCAGCGCGTGCCTCTGAGTGAACTGGCAGAGATCAAACGCATCACCGGTCCCCGGCAGATCACCCGCGAGGACACGCAGCGATTTATCACGATTCAGAACAACGTGGTGGATCGAGATATCGGTTCTTTCGTCGAAGACGCCCAGGCCGCCATCGATCAGCAGGTGCAACTACCGACGGGCTACTTCACCACCTGGGGCGGCTCGTTCCGCCTACAGCAGGAGGCAAACAAGCGTTTGGCGGTGGTGGTTCCGATTACGCTGTTGATCATCTGCCTGCTGCTCTATTCCAGTTTCAATTCGATGAAGAACACGGCATTGATTCTGCTAAACATTCCGCTGGCGCTGGTCGGCGGCATCCTCGGACTGTGGCTGTTCGGCGAAAACCTTTCAGTGCCGGCTTCGGTGGGATTCATCGCGCTGTTCGGCATCGCGTTGGAGAACGGCATGGTGCTTGTGACCTATCTCAACCAGCTCGTGCAGGAAGGCAAGCCGATGGACGAGGCGAGTATTGAGGGCGCATCACTGCGAGTTCGCCCGGTGCTCATGACCGCGCTTACCACCGCCCTGGGGCTGTTCCCGCTGCTGCTGGCCACCGGCACAGGTAGCGAGGTGCAGCGCCCCCTGGCCATCGTCGTCATCGGCGGCCTGGTCACATCAACAATTCTAACCCTGCTGGTGCTGCCGGCGCTATACGAGTGGTTCGCCATTCGCGTGGAAACAGCTTTACCGGCCAGTTCTCTAAGATAAAAGGATCGACCCCCATGAAGAAAGTCGAAGCCTTCATCAAGTCCATTCGCCTGTCGCAGGTGATGCTCGCCCTTCACCACGTAGAAGGACTGACCGGTGCGACGGCGACCCAGGCCGCCGGTTTCGGCCGGGGGCATGCGGCCGATGGGTTTTCCGCTCATGATGTCAGTGATCTGAATCCCATCGTGAGAATCGAGGTGTTCTGTTCGGACACCGTCGAGCGTGTGCCTCCCCGTTCACAACCCTCTTCATAAGCGCTATCACTTTGGGTGAGGTAAGTCAAGGAATGCACAGCGGTAACGGATATCGAGTCTCGTTCGGTCCCAGTCGAACGAATGACACCGTTTCCTAACCAAAGGTCGATTGTCTAACGGAGATGGGGGAAGTGGGGCGGCACTGCGCAGGTGGGCACCAGATCACACGTCCGAGTCGAGCCGTAGGCCTCAGCCACCATGATCAGGTATCCTGCGGTTTCCGGCGGGGTGCAAAAACCCTGTCACAGCCCTGGCGCCGCCGCAACGAGGGGATTATACCGGATGCCGCGCTTCTTCCACCCCCTGATTATGATGCTGGCCAGCGCCACCCACCGGGAGTTGGTGGCCGAGATTCAGTACCTCCAGTCTGGGATCGACTTCCTCCGTTCCAAACTGCCCAAGCGGGTTACCCTGACCGAGCGGGAGCGTCACAACTGGGAATGAAAAACAGATTGCAAGTCAATATATTTTTAAGATTTAAAGAGCACTACACGAATAAAATATTGTTATATCTATAGTTATGTATTATAGTTCCTCATGTCCCTTCACCAGAATATCCTTGATATTGGTCCAACTTCCACTACAATGGTCTTAGTTTGGTTGAATTTGATAAAGATGGACATTTAATCCAACTGTTTTTCAGAACAAGCTGAAGACAAGCTGAAGATTGCTTATGGGTTTGGATACGACCAGTGTGATGGTTCCAGTTGGACGAAAACGTCACGGTGTGTTCTGCGCGTTACGCCAGCAGATAGAGGACAACGCATTCTCATCGGGCCAGCAGTTCTACACAGTCAAGGAGATTTGCGACAAGCATCACGTTTCGACCTCCACGGCGAGTCGTTGTCTGAACCAACTGGAGGCGGAAGGTCTCATCGTGCGCCGCCACAGGTCAGGCACCTACATCAAGAATTCGCCATTGCGAACGACACGTGTCGCAGACGTCGGGTGTATCGATTATGTGATGCCGGAGGACATTGTCAGCCGAGGCGGACCGGAGTTTCTGGCAGATGAACTTTTGGCTGGAACCTCCGGATCAAAAGATTCGTATGAATTGATACTGCGTATCAATCTTTTGCCCAATCATGTCAAAACAGAGGAGCAAATCGAGGAATGGTTGGGACAACGAGTCAACACCGGAGCGCGAGCGTTTGTTTTTCGTTGGATGCCTGCGGCGGTGCAACGGGTTGCCCAACGCAATGGCTGGCCGACCTGCATACTGGGCACTCCCGCTCGCGGCATAGACCTGCCGCACATCGGATTTGACAAGCACCAGTTGGGCAAATGTGTCGCGGAGTATTTGACGCAACGTGGTTGTCAGCATGTAGCCGTTTTGATGTTCAGTGAATGGTGGCCCGACGACAACGTGTTGGTCAAGAGTCTGATGGCCGGATTAGGAGGCCGGCTTGTCACCATCGAATCTGTGCCACCGTCTGAAAAGGACGTTAATTTAGCGGTGGAAGATATGATGTCCAGTGAACCTCAGATTGATGCGATTTTTCTTCGCAACCACCTCGGCCCCCAAGCATTCTCTCGATTGCATGAGCTTGTGAACGGGCCTCGAAAGCTGATTGTTGTCAGCGCGAGGTACCGTGACGAAACGTGGATCACGCCCATTGTTCCGGTTGGGCAGTCAAGAGTTGAAGCAATCACGAGTTTACTGCGCCGTCTAATCGCAGGTGAACCGGTGTCCAAGTCCGAGACGTACCCTGCCCAAATTCTCGAACCTTCTTGGAGTAAGACCGCGCGCGTTTTTAGTACGGATCAACATGCCTGAGCGTGTCCAGATTTAGAGAGGAGATTTCTGATGAAAAGTAAACATTAGGTCGTCTGGGGCGAGGTATTTATCAGGCTCCATAACCCCGCAACGAGGTTTTGCCATTGTTGAAGAATCGTGTTCTTCAAAGTGTTGACGGGGAGATCATTGTGCCAAATGGGCGATTGATGACGACAAAAGGAGAATCGAGCATGAAAACTTGGATGACTGTGGCTACAAGTTTGTGTGTGGTCTTTTGGGTGTCGACGGCCTACGGAACTTACGTGGTCGAGCACTTCGGCGCCAATGACCCGGAGACTGAAGGCTGGACATTTCAGCATACCGCCGATGACCCACCCGTTCCCCCCAATTGGCCCGGCTTCTCGACCATCACCAACGCGCTGAGTCCGGACCCCGATTTCCCGACGATCACTTCTTGGCAGACTGAACTGATCCAAAGCGAAGCTTTTTACAGGTACTTCCTGACGGGCGCCGAACAGGCTGCTGCGAATGCCAACGGCTGGACAATAACTGGTGTAAGTCGATTGGAATCGAGCCTGAACAACTTCCCGGGCTTTGACAACGGGCTCTGTGATATTGTCGGCTACACCAGTGAATTGGAGTATGGGGTAAGAACGTCGCTGGACATAGGCAGCACATCCGATACCCGTTCGCTAAGAAATCGGATTGATGGTGCCATCATAGCGGACATAGGTGGGGACACCTACTACACCTCGTCATTCACCTATGATCCGAACGCCGGCACCGTCGCGTACTCTGTCAATGGTGTGCTCCAGAATACGTTTAACACCGGCACACTTTCCCTCCAGTGGGTTCAATGGGGCTGCCTCGGCACCGGTACAACCAGCACCGGCAAGCGCGACTTCGCTCTGGCACAGCTCGAGATCGGCCCCCACACCGCGCACGCCGGAGATGCCAACGACGACGGCCTGGTCAACCTCTCCGACCTACAAATCCTGGGCGACAACTGGGGGGGCAGCGGCAAAACCTGGGCCGAGGGTGACTTCACCGGCGAAGGCAACGTCAACCTGTCCGACCTCCAGATCATCGGCGACTACTGGGGCTACGGCAACTGGACCCTCCTGGGGCCCGACGTCGCTTTCGATGAAGCTCTGTCGCTCGTGGGCCTGGCTGTCCCCGAGCCGGCCTCAGCGATGCTGCTGCTTTCAGGAGCGGGGCTGCTGATGCTGCGGCGTCGTGCGGTTCGTTGATCGTTCTACCTCCTTTGCTCCGCGGGGGTCGCCTGACCGCGACCTTCGCGTTTGCTCCGTCGTATTTGGTTCGGCACACCATAAGTCATTTTGGGGTGTCAATTTTAAGAAAGTGTGTGGAAAGCCACCAGCCATGAGCCGCGAGCCGCGAGGAACGAGTTGTTCTGCTTGGGCGGCGGTCCCAAGCCGATCTCGAATCGGCCGGTGCTCGAGGGCCTCCTCTGGGTGCTGCGCAGCGGTGCGCGATGGAAGGACATGCCCGACGGTTTTCCATCATACAGCACATGCCGACGTCGGCTGATCGAGTGGGAAGAACAAGGCGTATGCCCTATGTGACTACCACCATGCTTGAGCGTGGTGTGAAGCAACGATTTACTACTGGAGAGGACAACAAAACCTGATGTCAAAAAGAAGAGAAGGCAAGGTAAGCCCTGCGAACGCCCCAGTCCGGCAATCCCGACACACTGTGCCGCGTTCGGATGGGTCGATTCTCCACGCTGATCTCGAAAACTACATGGATCATCTGATCGGCCCGCTCAACGCCGGGGTTCGCTGGCTCGGCGAACCGCACGTCCAAGGCGATTTCGGTCTCACGCAGGTGACTGCGGGATTTGCGTTCCAGGGTCGGCGCGCCTTGCACGCGCAAACCACGAGAGCCGCGCAGCGGTCCCAAATCAAGCTCGCCAAGCGTCACGACGCTCCGGCCGGCGAGGGCGTGATCGTCGCCGAGTTCGTGTTTCGCCCGGTCCGCAGCAAGCCGGTTCGCCTGTCCAATTGGATCGTCTGGCGCATGCTCTCGACCGTCTCGCCCGGCCCGCTGTCGCCCCGGGAAGAAGACCCGGCCAGCGTGGAACTGCAAGCCAGCGGATCAGCCGCAAGGGGGACCTATTCGATCGATCTGATCGAAGGGCACGGTCGCACCCAACGGACCCGACGGGGCGTGCTGCGGGGCTTGAAGCAGAACCGCTGGACGCGATTCGTGCTGTTGCGGGATCCTTCGGCCGGCGTCGTCCAGCTATGGGCCGGGGCCCCCGACTCCGAGCAATTCAACGGTACATTTCAGGACCGCTATCCGCAGCGGCCGGTCAACTACGTGATCCTGGGCGACGACTCGTCGACGGCCATCGTGGGCAGCGGCTATTGGGACGACATCCGCATCGGCGGCGTGCTCCGGCACAAGAGCCAGCTGCGGCCGCCCGAGCCGTCACCGGTCTTGGGTTTCAAGGCTCGCAAACCCGTCTTGCCGATCGCCGTGACCAGCGCCCGGCAACTGTTCATCGACGACTGGGTGATCAGCTCGACCCGATCGATCAAGCGCACGTTCCACCCGATGCAGAAGCACCCGGCGAATCCGGTCATTGTGGCGGACAAGCCGTGGGAGGGCGCGGCGGTCCTCGGCGGCGGTGGGACCCTGCGCGACGAAAAGACCGGTCAGTTCCGCCTGTGGTACAAAGCGCACCATCCGATTTACGGCCCGCCGCCGAAGTATCCGACGAAGATGCGACGAAGCTTCGCCTGCTACGCGGTCAGCGACGATGGGATCAAGTGGGATAAGCCGAAGCTAGGAGTCGTTCAGTACCAGGGCAACAAGGCGAACAACATCGTTCTGGCGGCCAGCGACCACAGCGTAGCCGTGCAGGAGATGTTCGAGCCGCCACGGACAGCAGGCATCATCCGTGCAATGAACGTGCTGGTGTATGTACCCTCTGAACCCGATCCACAACGAAGGTACGTGACCCTGGTGCGGATGCGTGGATTCTCCATCTTTACCTCGCCCGATGGGATCCACTGGACAGACCGTGGCAGAATATTCGACCAGGCATACGATGCGACCAGCATCTCATACGATCCGGTTCGACGCGTTTATTATGGCTCGGCCAAGATTAAGGCTCATGGCAGGCGCGCCCGGGGTTACATCGAAAGCCCGGACGGCGTCCATTGGTCGGACACGGCGTACCAACTGGACATCGACGAGCGTGACCATCCCGCCGACCAGATGTACCAGCTGAGCACGTGGCATTACGAAACGCTGCACCTGGGGCTGTTGAGGCTGTACCATCACGAGCCCGAGCACCGGCTGGACCTGCAACTCGTCTCGGCCCGTGATCCGCGTCACTGGGACCGCCGCTATCGTCAGCCGATCCTGGCCTGCGGCGATCGTGCGTCGAACGAGTGGGATTGGGCCAATCAGTCCATCGTTTGCCCTCCCCCAGTGCGCGTCGGCAACGAGCTGTGGTTCTACTACAGCGGTCGAACGCGCGACCACCTCCAGTGCGACTACCTGGGCCGATACATGCCGCCGGTCGGGCAGCCCTGGGGCGCGATCGGGATCGCCAGACTGCGTCTTGACGGTTTTGTCTCCGCGGACGCCGGCCCGTCGGGAGGCGTGCTTGAGACCAAAGCCCTGACGCTGACCCAGCCGTCGTTGCGGGTGAACGCCGACGCATCACATGGCGAAGTCCGCGTCGAATTAGCCGACCTTCACGGCAAGCCCATTGCCGGCTACACTGCCAAGGACGCTGTGCCGTTGACCAAGGATTCGGTGTCCCAGAAGGTCCGCTTCCGCGCCCGAAAACTACTGCCCACGCCGGATACTCCCATAAAGATTCGGTTCTACCTCAACAATGCCTCCCTCTATTCGTTCTGGACAGCCTGATGCGTCACGTGCCAATCGCGGCCATCGAAGGCGACCGCTTCAGACCATGCGTTCCAATACAACAATCCAGTTTAAGTACACAGTATAGTGGCTCGGGAGTTTGTTACTTTCCCCGCAATTGCCGTGGGCGGCGTCATTTGCTTAGAAGCAGTTTCACAACTACACAAACGATAAGTTTGCGCTATCGGCGCACTTATGATCCAATCGGCCGTGGAAAGGCGACCTTTCATGGCCAAGCCACGACCGCAACTCACGGACGAGCAATGGATCTGATCGCGCCGCTCCTGCCCGAGCCCCTCGCCTCGCCACGCGGCGGGCCCAAGTCGAACGCACGTTCACGTGGCTGGGCAACTTCCGTCGGCGGGTGGTGCGTTGGGAGAGGCATATCAACGTCTACCGTGCGTTCTTCCTAGTCGTTTGCCTGGTCATCACGATGAGACAGTTATGAAACCGCTTCTTTCCAAGAACACCTTGCAATGCTACTTCTCGTTCCATGCCGGGCACCAGCCCTACATGGTCCGGCACAGCTATACGCACGAGTTGCGGTCAGCCATGACGTATCCGCTGGCAGCGGCCCTGGCGGAAGGGGCGTTCACCGGGATCGTGGCGGCCAAGTATTTCGACGCTTCGCCGACGTTGATCGCCGTGATCACGGCCGCCCCCATGTTCGGAAACATCATGGCCCTGTTGTGGGCGGAAATGGCCAAGACGCGGCGGAAGGTTCCATTCGTCAATTGGCTTCAGTTGGGGGTGATTTCCTGCATCGCCGCCGTCGCCCTGACCCGGCTGATGCCACCCAGCAGCGGGGGGTGGGTTTTCGCCGGTCTGATCATCCTCGCCCGCGTCCTAGTGGCTGGGATCGTCACCATTCGCTCGGTCATCTGGCGATACAATTACCCTCGCCACCTGCGCGGGCAGATCATCGCACGCATCACAGTCATCGCCACCATGGTTTTGGCCGGCGCCACCTACTTCGGCGCCCGCTGGCTGGACCGCGATCCCGGCGCCTACATCTATCTCTACCCCGGAGCGGCCCTGATCGGCGCGATAGGCATCTGGCAGTTCTCCTACATCCGAGTCCGGCATGAAGAGCGCATTCTCCGCGAGCAACAGCTCTACACGCCTCGACCCGAATCGTTGGCGCAGACGGACGAAACCAATGTTCTCAACTACATACCCCGTCGCATCCACCAGAGCCTGCGCGGGTTCTTCGCCGACTCACTTCAGGTGTTGCGTGAGGACTCGTTCTTTCGCCGGTATCAGCGCTGGCAGTTCATCAGCGGCGCGGGATTCATGATGATGACCCCACCCCTGCTGCTGCTAATCAGTCAGAAGCTGACCGACCCCAAGCGCGACTATGCGCTGGCCACATTCGTGCTGCAGATTATCCCCATGCTGACGTCGATCCTTTGCGCACAGCTGTGGGCGCCTTTGTTCGACCGCTTGCACGTCACCATGTTCCGCGTGGTGCAGAGCTTTGTCTCGGTGGCGGCGTTGAGCATGTTGGCGTCAGGGGCACTGATCAGCGATGCGCATCCGCAGGCGGCGCTGTGGACAATCGGAATCGGGCAGTTGCTCATCGGCGTCACCAACTCGGCAGGAAACCTGGCGATGAACCTGGGGCACAACGATTTCGCCCCGCCGGAGCGAGCAGCAACGTACATGGGGGTGCACGTGATGCTGAACGGGCTGCGCGGATTCATCGCGCCGTTCGTGGGCGTGTGGCTGTACGCAACATTCGTGGGGCGGGGGGTATTCATCATCTCGGCGCTGCTGAACGTCAGTTGCCTCTTCGGCTTCTACGCCATGTCGCGGCATGCGCCTCGTAAGGTACAGCGCCACCGACCGGGATCTGGTGGCCCAGATTCAGTACCTCCAGGCCGAGATCGACATCCTCCGTTCCAAACTGCCCAAGCGGGTTAGCCTGATTGAGCGGGAGCGGCAGCAACTGGTCAAACTAGGCCAAATGGTGGGGCCAGCACTCAAGCACCTGATCTCGATCGTCAGCTACCGCACGGTCCAACGCTGGGTGGCCAACCTGAAGAAGCCCCAAGGTCCGAGACAGTGTAAACGCAAGCCCGGCCGGCCCCGGACGCCAGAGGAGATCCGAGACTTGGTGCTGCGTATTGCCTGCGAGATGAATTGCGGTTACAGCCGCGTCCTCGAAGAGTTGAAGAAGCTGGGTGTCCGCAGCATCGGCAAGACGACGGTGCGGAATATCCTCGAGGAAGCAGGCTTGGACCCAAAGGGTCCCCATCGAGGCGACGCCCCGTGGGACCAGTTCCTGAGGAGTCACACCCAGACGTTATGGGCGTGTGATTTTCTGAGCAAGAAGGTGTGGACGGTGGCTGGACTGGTGGATTACTACCTGCTGTTCTTCATCCATCTGGAGACACGGCAGGTGATCGTCAGCCGGGCTACGGTTCATCCTAAGGGCGAATGGGTGGCCCAACAGGCCCGCAACTTCATCATGGAAGTGGAAGATTCAGGCCGGCAAATCAGCGACGTGATCCACGACTGAGACACGAGGTTCACCGAGCATTTTGATGCGATCCTCGAATCAAACGATGTGCGCATACACCGGTTGGGCCCTGCCAAGCCCAACTTGAATGCCTACGCGGAACGCTGGTGTCAGTCGCTACAGGTCGAGTGTTTGGATCACTTCATCGTATTGGGTGAGAAGCACCTGAACTACCTCGTCAGTGAGTACGTTGCCCATTATCACAAGGAACGGCCGCACCAAACCCTCGGCAATGCACCACCGATGGGCTTGGGACTACCTGGCGAAGGCGAGGTGGTGTGCCGAGAACGGCTGGGCGGGCTGTTGCGGCACTACTATCGCAAAGCAGCGTGAGGGTGGGTGTGGGGCATTACTGGATTCGTTGTGGCGCGATCAGTGGTCCCGGTGCGGAGATAGACGATGCCTCAGGCCGACCGCTTTTGCTCAGCGAACTGACTAATGCTGACCCGCTTGCCACCTGGCAGCTTCGCGGTCAGCTCGAGCTCGCCGTCGAGCGCTTCGACGATCCGCCGCAGCGTGCTGATCTGCATGTCGTCCTGCGCTTCGAGCTTGGAGAGGCTCGGCTGGGTGATGCCCAGTCGCTGGGCGAGATCGACCTGGGTAAGCCCGGTCTGTTTGCGAATCTCCGCCAGCAGCATGTCCGCCATCATCTTGCGTGCCATCGCCTCGGACCGGGCCTGACGTTCCGGTGACATGCGATTACGCAGCGTTTTGAACTTCCGGGCCATCAGATCAATCCTTCCTCGGTCAGTTGCCGCAAATGGGCGTCATAGAGCCTGTCGGCCAGCGGTACCATCCGCTCATAAAACCGATCGTCGCCCGTCTTGTCGCCGCCGATCAACAGGATCGCCGTGCGGCGAGGGTCGAATGCGAAAAGCGTTCGCAGCGGTCGTCCCTGGCACTGCGTGCGTAGCTCCTTCATGTGGCGGTGCCGCGAACCTTTCACGGTGTCGGTGTACGGACGAGGCAGTTGCGGTCCCAGCCGCTCCAAAAGCCTGACACCGGCGTCCAAAGCTTCCTGCTGCGACTCGGTGAGTGTGTCCCACCAGGCCTCGAATTCGTCCGTAAACTCGATTTCCCACACCGAAGTATTATAACCCATCGGCTATATTCGTCAAGGCCTATAATGGCCCGGGAGCCTAAGCTGCCCCAGGTGGGCCAGCAGCTTGCGATGTACTTTGGCGGTGGCAAAAGCCACTATTATCGAAATCACAGATGACGCGATTCCGCAAAAGAACGACGATAAAATGGGCATTTCCTGGTGGAGGGGAAGATGCCTATGCCGCTGCTGTCAAACCTCACGGCACTGAAGATTGTCGACTCGGTTGCCGTCATTCTGAGTCAAGCCCTGCAATTGGCAAGGATTCGCCTCGCCTCAGCGAACTCGCCCGTGTTGCGGATGATGGCCGAGCGGGATCAGGCCATAATGGAAAATCAATTTCTGCGTCGGGAGCTTGAAATTGGGCGCGGTCAACGCGAGGCGATGCCGCCCCACCGTCGGCCGGACTACACGCCTGAGCACCGGCTGGCGATCCTCCAGTTAATGAGGTTGCGGGATTGGAGCGTGGCTATCGTCGCCAAACGGTTCGTGCTCCATCCCAATACCGTCCGCGCCTGGATCAAAGCGGTTGAAGGGCGCGGCAACGACAGGTTGCTCACGCCTGCGATTGTATGGAACAGAATTGACGACGTGGTACGCTGGGCCGTACATGAGCTGCGAAGGCTTTGCCCCGAGCCCGAGTTCGGCACGCGCACGATCGCCAGACACCTTGTTCGTGCTGGTGTTCAGATCAGCCGCACGAGCGTGCAGCGTATCTTGCGCGAGCCCAAGTCGAGGAAACCCCGACGCCGTCCGCCCATGATTGCCGCAGGGATCGAACCGCATCATCTGCTGAAACCTGCTGCTCCGAACAGGGTGTGGCATTTGGACCTGACGACTTTTCGTGTGCTGTGGCTGCGTTTCACGATTGCGGCGGTTCTCGATGGCTGCACAAGACGGTTGCTGGTGCTGCATGTGTTCCATCGAGTGCCGCGGGCGGATCAGATGATTGAACTCGTCAAGCGAACCATGCAATCCGACGGCAAGCCACGCTTCTTGATCACCGATCACGGCCAGCAATTTCGCAAGCGCTTCGGCACAGCAATGAAGGATCTCGACATCCATCATGTCCGAGGTCGCGTAGGACAGCCATTTCTGAACGGCAAGATTGAGCGGCTGTTTCGATCGCTACGTTTGTGGTGGCGATTCATCCTGCCACGCCTCACCGCTGATGGCATACAAAGAAAGCTTGACAACTTCCGAGGGTGGTACAATGCCCACCGTGTTCACGCCGCCCTCAGTGCGATGACGCCAAACGAAGCAGCTCATCACGGTCCCGTTGAAACGCCCATTCCAATTCGTCAGCGCGACCGGCATCACGCTGATTTCGACATTGCCCGATACGCATGCCGAGGTGATCCTTGCCTGCCTATCATCGACATCCACGTGCAGCTGCGACAAGCTGCATGAATCCACAGACAACTTGATAAAAGTCTCCGATTGCCAAAGAGCAAGACGGTGTTCCTGCGCCATCGTCTTGAATCGCACGCCATCAGCACATGCAAATTACCGCTCAGATCCCGAACAACATGCTGTGACAAGCTGCGGGGCCGCCACAGATCGCGCGCCCGGTTTTGAGGTTGACTTGGAGCACGTTACTCAGCCTCCGGGTCGCAGGGATCAAGGTCCAGCGCCTCGTTGCACCAGTAGATGGCCGCGACGACCTGACCGGCGTTGAGCACCCAGTAGGCGAGGCCCGCCGTGGCGGCGATGCGGGCACCGATCGGTGGCCGCTTGTAGCGGTGGGGAGCGATGGTGGGATCGATGTCGGTAGCCAACTCGGTTCCGCTGGCTAAATCCGTGATGGTGTAGGTGTAGTCACAGGCATGCGATCCGTCGCCGGGCCCGCCGCCATCCTGCTGCAGCACGACGGGGAAAGCGCCCCCGGCGCCAGCGCCCAGTTGCACGATGGCCCAGGACACACCGCTGTTGTCATTGAGCCACAGGATGCGGGCTGAACCGGCGCCACCGGCCTGTAAATAATCTGTCTGACCATCGGCCACGTCAGCCCACTGCTCCTGACCGGTGCTGACATTGACCTTGGCGATGGTCACACCATCGACCACAGCCCGGCCGATGCCCCCGGAAGGGAGAGGTTCGAGAAGGACGACAAAGCGTGCTTGGTGATCGGCAGCGGTGGGTGTGACACACGACAAGGCCACTTGCCGCTTGAATTCGTCCTCATGATCTTCCGGGGGGATGTGCGGCGGCCACGCGAACACTGGTCTGGCCGTCGGCCCCGAGGTCCACAAAACTGATTTCGCCCAACGTGGCCTTACGCACCACGTTCAACGGGCCTTTGAAGGTTTGGCCATTGACTGAGACCGTCTGGCCTTCCTTGATGAACTCGTACTCATCCACGCTGCTGCCGATCGACGCCTGCCACGGAAAGCCGTTCTTCGAGGAGACGACCACCTCGCGGGCGATGGGGGTATCGCGCGAGATCAAGCCTGTCGCCACCAGCGTTCCGCTGTCGATGCGGATACTGTCGGTGTGACCGACCCCACTTCCGGGGTCGTGGCTGAAGCGGATGGGACGTTTCTGCGAGGGAATACTCATGCCCGCCAGATCGACGACCACCGGGTAGCGCCAACCTGCAATCCGCATCGGTGTGCCGGTGTACCGGCCGCGCAGGTCCTTGACGGTCATCCGTTTCAGGGTGGCGACTTCGCGTGCGATGTTCAGTTGGTCTGCCATGTCATCTCCACGTTGCGGTGTCTCTGGCCGTTAACGTGAGTGACACAAGGCCAAGGATTCCGAAGAATTGCAAGGCAAATCTGCCGAGATTTTCGAACTATCTGCGCTCTCGGATGTGGGCGGTGGCAGGCAACCGGTCCGGCGTTTGAGGCGCAGATACCCGGCGGCCAACAGGCTCGCGAGCACATCCAGGCGCTGGTCAATGGACATGTCGGCAGGATTACGGGGGTCGTTGTGGTTCATGGATGCACCTCGATCTGGGTTCCTGGGTGCCCACAACGACCTCCGCTTTGCGGCCGGCGAGTTGTCTGGCAGGTTAGAGGCCGCGCGTTAACAGCGTCCTCATTCACTACCTACCGGCGTCGGAGTGGAAATGTCCGTGTCACAAGGTGTCCATCACTTTGAGTGTACTGCGCGAATCCCAGGCCGACGTTGCCAATTCCAGCATCTGTCAGTCGAGACCCGCTTGGATTCTTTGATAGAGGTATATTGGTGTATGAAACCGGAGGCCTCTTCAGGCGGGGGTCGTGTGGCTGTGTCGACTTGGGAAGGCTGCATTGCTATCCAATGATGAAATACTCCTGATCATGCAGACACAACCCGGTGTCTCCAGTGTCGATGCTTTGGTGTCCGTCACCTTGCAGCGGTTGCGATCTTGTCCATATTGTCATGAAGTGTTCGAAGGAAAACACGTTTGGTATGAGCATGTCAGGCAGGTCCATGCTGAGAAGTTAGCGGCAATTGGGAAAAAGGCAGTCACCTTGCATCATGTTGAAGAGGGTGCCCAGCAGATTTACATTTGCCCCCACGACCATTATGCGGTCAGCACGGGAGGCTACACGTCGGCTTACACTGACATCACACTACATCTTGAAAAAGACCTTCCTGAACATCCGCGAGTTGTACCGCGACCTATCACATTTTTCGTTTCATCAGATCAGCAATTGATAGCCGCGTATCACCGCAACGAAGCGGAGATCGAAATCTGGCAGTGCTCTGCCGGTTGTCAGAAGACTTTTGCAAACTGCGAAACTCTCTTGGCGCATATCTGGGATAAACATTCCAAAGCAAGTCTTCAGGATTTGCCTGCGGACAGGAGCCGATTCCTCAAGGAACAGGCAGAAATAATTGTCCAAGCAAGACAACCGCGCCCCCCAAGACCGGGCGTTCAATTACCACGGGAGCCACGACCATCGGCAATCGCTCTGCCATCACCCATTGCGCAGTTAGATATTGTTGTTCCGCCATGCCCGTCCCTCTCGCCAGAGCCGACCATCCCCGCCCGGCCAAGTCCTGAACCCGAAATCCCCGTTGGCACTCTCTTCTTACGTACCGCTGATTTACCACAAATCAATGCAGGTAGGTTAAGATTGCCTTCAAGACTTCGCTGCTTCCTAGCGTATTCCCGGCGAGTTACAGTTCAATTTAGACGTGACTGGCAGGAAATCCTGCAATTCGATGGAGAAACGGGATATTTAGCCGGAATGGCCGAATGGTATCGCATCAACGCGATCGAGCCGGGCGATCAAATGAAGATTCGACTTGCTGACGATGCCACGACCATGATCGAGATATGGACGGAGTGGGAGAAACACGAGAACTACGTGTTTAGGTGTCCGCCGGAGGACTTCAGGTGGAGGGACTTGTCGATTCGCGATTGCCTTCTACGGGTGCTTCACGAGGGCGACCGCCCCATGCACTATCGCGAACTCTACGCACAGATATCCAAACACCGGGACTTGCAGGTCGGTTCCGTGATCGGCGTGCTTTCAAAGTATCGGGAGGTGCTGTTCCAACACGTTAATCGGGGCCAATGGATCCTGCTGCCGGTGGATCAGAGACGCTTACGTGTACCTCGCATTGAGGGCCTTCCAAGGCCACTCGCCGACGATAGACCCGTCGATTGGCAAAGAATTTGGGGCATCGTGGAGGAAATTGAGAAGAATGACATCGTCTATAAGCTACTGCAAAGAACGCGTAGGGACATGAGTTTTGATCAAATCTGTATGAATATAGCTGAGTGGTCGGGCGTTGACTGGCATGCCCTAAGTCGCACTGGATTTCTGGACGTGCATGACCCTCGCCTTAGGAGGTTGTCCAATGGAAACTTCGCATTGGAGGAGTGGTTCGTCCCTCCTGTCACGGCCCAACCACTAACTCACGCGCCGGATGCTGACGAAGCCGGCGCTAAGGATGCCGACAAAGAACCAATGCAATCGACTGATCTCGTGTTACTCGAATCGCCTCAACTTCTGGCGACCACAGCGGTGAACAATGACTCAAATGCACCTGCTGGTAAGCCTGACATATCGCCATCCCATAAGAAGCGAAAGGTGAGACGCGGCCGAGTTGAACGATTCTGGCGTTACTGCAGGCGTTTGTTGATGTGGGTAGTATTTGGAATACGACGGAAATAGGTCTGTGAGCGAACAGAATAAAAAGTACCATATATCACCCGTGTGTGGCCCCAGTGGGCTTCTGAGGGTCTCTCGATCGCTCGTGACTGAATTCCAGGGAGAGACCACCGTGCAAGGGCGCGCGCGAACACATGACAACCGGGAGTTTCCCGTTGTCCTGGACGTAACCGCACGAACGCTTGATGGTCTTGGCCCATGGCTCAGGACAATCAGTCATGAGGATCATAGGTCTTTTTGCATCAAAGTGAGTGCTCGTCTACCGTTGCTCCTGCAGATAGAGCCGTCCACGGAACCACCATCAATGGAAGATACTGGCGCTCCTTTGTCTCGGCCCGATCAAGGACTGTACCTGGGCAGACGTCTCGAAGATCATTTCAATGAACTTGTAGCCACGGATCAACCATTTGTGATGGAAGAAACGGATCTCCTCACCCATGTGTTCATCTGTGGCGTTACAGGTTCAGGCAAGACCGTGCTTGCGAAAGCCCTGGTGGAGGAGGCCGCACTGAAACAAATCCCTGCCATAGCAATCGACTTAAAGGGTGATATTTCGGCTTTGGCTCTGATGATGTCCGGTGAAGACCCGGAAGATTTCATCCCCTGGGTGGCGCCGCTCCGAGGACGGTCCATCGAAGAAGTCGCGGCTGACCGCGCCGAAGAACACAAGCGCAACCTGAGCAAGTGGGGATTCACGACACGGGACATAGAACAAGCCAAGAAACGTATTGGCGTGAATATATTCACTCCTCGCTCTAATGACGGTTTTCGCCTAGCCCTGTCCGCCTTTCCCGAACCACCTGACAACCTGGAGGAAATGAAGGTTAGCGATCCTGACGCCTATATGTCACTGATCGACTTCCTTGCAGGACAGTTCGTTGCACGCCTTTCCGTCAACAGAAACCTCGGCGAAAAAGCCAAAGGATACGTCTTTGAAATAATCAAGACATGTTTTGCTCGTGGTATGTCGATGCATGGATACGACGGCGTCCAGCTTGTTCTAGACGAAATCAGAGCCCCCGAACTCGACATCACCCAGATTGGTGGCATGCCTAGAGACGAATACATTAAAGAGAAGGATCGAGAGCATATAGCCAATGCAGTTAATGGTTTACTCACGGGTGCGGGCCGGAGCATGTACGAGGGCTGGCCCATCAGCATCGACACTCTACTTGCACCGTCATACGCCGGTGACCGGACGCCCATATCCGTGATCAATCTGTCTCACCTGGAATTCAAAGATCAAGCCTATGTTGTTGGATACGTCGCCTATCTGATCTGGTTCTGGATGCGACGATTGGAGGGTACATACGACCCTCGCCTGCTGTTTTTTATTGACGAGATTGGCGGCGGCGGTGGCAAGAGCGCCTTTTTCCCAAGCGTCGCCATTTCTTCTTCAAAACCCGCCTTGAATCTCCTGTTGCGCCAGGGACGAGCCAAGGGTGTCTGCTGTGTATTTGCCACGCAGAATCCAGGTGATATTGACTATAAGGGACTCAGCAACTGTGGGACATGGATGGTGGGGCAACTTCGTACCAAACGAGACCGCTCCAAGATCGAACAAGGAGCGGCAGAGGCGGAGTATGAGTTTGAATCCGCCAGACGTTATCTTCCCACCCTCAATACTGGGCAATTCGTTGTAAAGACCCCGACATCGTCCTGGTCAATCATTCAGGAACGATGGCTTTGGGGATTGCATCGACCGCTGGCGGCCAAAGAATTGCAGCAGTTGAAGAGTTCCTACGAAAGCGACGCGAAGTTGTTGGCATCTAAAGGGGAAGAATTTATACGACAAAGAAACTTCACAAATGCAATAAGTCTGCTTAGGGAGGCAATCAGTAAATACCCATTTTCGTCTCAGGCTGCCAGGTCTTCTATTCTCCTTGCCCGGGCACTCGTTGCCGAACGCCGATTCAGCGACGCAAGGTTGGAACTGGACAAGGTCCTGCACAGGTGGGTCACGGACGAGGAACTGGGTGAAGCAAAGTTTCTCCTCGGTTCGGTACATGAGCATCTGTCGGAGTTTGAGTTGGCCAAATCGGCATACGGGGAGGCAGAGAGGACGGCGAAAGATACCCAGATGAAGGAGCAGGCCAGAGTTCACGAGGGGTATTGCTCGGCTCGCGCTGCATGGCCAACATTGAGCTTGGGTGAGAAAATAGTTTGGTGGCTCACTGGGCGCAAGGCGGATGAGGGCCGGCTTCTGCAACTGCAGATGCAAGACGATCGCATACTGACGACAATACACCATTCGGTTTTCGCCAACCTTGACTTCAGTCTACCTCCCTCCATCGACTACCAGGCTCTCGTGGCTGCGGCGGCTACAGCTGAAGCGACCTCGAAAGCTCTCAATGCTGAAGCCGTCAAGACCGCCCATTGGGTGGAGACTCAGGTTCCGAAACTCGCGGAGTTTCTTGCGGCCAATGATCTAGAGGCGGCCACAAGACTAGCAGAACGAATCATACCGCGTCTGCACGCGGCGGATATGTGTGCGCCTGAATACTTGCTTCGGCAGCTTAAGGACCTGGGACACGCACGCGACATACGAGAGAAGGAGATACGACATCGAGTAACTCAAACTGACGCCCGGCAGTTCGAGTTCGAAATCGCTCGACTGCTGTGCCTGATGGGATACGAAGCGCATGCCACCCAAGCGACCAACGACGATGGGATTGACGTGTTTGCGCGACGTGAAAACGAGAAGGTGTTGATACAGTGCAAAAAGTGGGAAACGCAACCGGTGGGACGGGCAGTAGTGGATGAACTGGCAGGAGCGGCCGCCAGACATGCCGCAACCCGAACGATTATAGCCACCACGTCCACGTTCTCGGACGACGCAGAACGTGTTGCACGCGAGCATCGGATAGAACTCTGGGACTTTGATCGACTGCGTAAAATGTTTCAGGAGTTCGGACAGACAACAGATCAGCATTCCGCTAGGCTCTAATACTGCAATACCACAATTACTCCAGACAATCTAAGCGGCATGGCTTCGACATTGTCAGGCCCGAATCTCTCAAGTCCACAAGAAACCCCCCGCATTGCCCTGTTTGTCTATTGACGCGACGGAAGCCTATCTAAAGGAGCAGATGGGTCTGAAACCTCCATACGGGGTCCGAACGCAACGCGCCCGTTAAATAACGGGCGATGTTAAAGAGATAGCGCGATAGTTTAAGGCGCTCCGCGAAGGCCGCCGAGTGCAACCCGGTAGGTTGCAGTCGAATCCCGAACGCAACGGCTACGAACCGATAGCGCCGCACATGATGGACAGAACGTCGTAACCGTTTGCAGGCAACGGATTAGGGCTACGGCGATGGGGAGGAGTGATGAGGTGGTGGTGTAGACAAAAACGGGCCCTCTCTTTCGAGAAAACCCGTTTTGACTCTAAATCGCCCTGACTCACCGACAACCCATTGGTTAACAGTCTGCGTTAGAAACAGCCGTTTTCGGGCAAAAATGCGGCTCCGGCGTCTGAGGAGAAGGTGACGGCGATCGTGCTGCGGTCCTCGTTGATCTCGATTCGTTCCACGGAATTTCGCAGCCATGTATGCTGCCACTGCCACAGGAGGACGCGCCAGGTATCCATGGCTTGTCGAATCGACTGGTCGGAGGCCTGTGGACCGAGCAAGGTCCGCCAGGTTTCGTGCTCGTTGAGCAAAAAGCGGATGCCTTCTTCGATGTCCCAGGCACCATACTGGACGCCTTGGCAGGGCGGGAGGCCGCCAGCGGTGGAGCGGCAGCGGTAGTAGCAGTAGGCAATTTCTGCACCGAGGCTGTGTCGTTTGGTGATCTGGTAGGTGTTGAGAAATCGCCCGCAACGGGGACAAACGATTTTTTGCCGGAACGTAAAATTGTCATGATTCACGCGTCGGCGTCGGCTATTCGTGCGGCGGGAATTGAGTTGCCGCTGTGTGGCATCGAACGTCGCTTGGTTGACGATGGCGTCGTGACAGCCAACGCGCACGTTGCGGCCGTCGGCAATACGACCGAGGTACACGGGGTAGCGAAGGGTGTCGATGATTTGGCGTGCGGTCTAGGGACCGCCGCCAGTGGTTTTTCCTGAGCGCTTGGAATGGTAGACCTTGGTGCGCCAGCCTTGGTCGTTGATGGTTTGGGCGATGCGGCTGGGCAGTTCACCATTGGCGGCGAGCTCGAAGATTGTGCGAACGCATCGTGCCTCGATAGCGTTGGGAACGAGTTGCCGGGTATCTGGGTTGGCCTCATAGCCGTAGGGCACCTTGCCCGCGAGGCGTCGGCCGTGTCTCTTGAGGTAGGCGCGGGTCTCGGCCAGACGCGTGGCGATCATCTCGTGCTCGAACTCAGCGAAGGCGGCGAGCACGTGCCGCAGGAATCGGCATTGTGGGCCAGTGGTTAAATCTGCCTGATGGACAAGCCGCAGCTCGACACCGGCGTAGTCCAATTCGTCGAGCAGCACAACGGCATCACGCATACGTCGGCTGAGCCGGTCCAACTCCACTGCGTAGAGCCGATCAATGCCGCCACGGCGAATCAATTCGCGCAGTTCACACATGGCAGGTCGCTGGAGCGTGTCGCCGGATTGGCCCTCGTCCTCAAAATGCCGTCCGCACCAGCGCAAATCCGGCTCGCCGGTCGCGTGGGCGAAGTCTCGGCACGTCATGAACTGTGCCTGCCAGGACGAGAAATCCATAAGCCTGTCCACCGACTGGCGCGTGTAGATCGCATAGCGAATTACCGACTGACGCGCCGACACAACGACTAGCCCCCCAGACATTTGAACGCCTCGCGCGGTGTGGCGTAGTTATCGACCTCTTTGGCAGCAATCGCAGAGAGCAACGTCTCGTTGAGTTTGAATCCTACATCGAAGGGCGACCACTCACCGGTCCCCAGGTAGAGCTTGGCTGTGGCCTCCAGTTCATTTATTGAGCCGGTGACGGAGCGATCGAGAGCCTTGCAGAACCGCACCGACGCCGAGGCGGGCGCAATGAAGTTCATATAGATCAGGCTCAGGCCGTCGTCATTCATGAACTCACGGAGGTTCTCCAAGGCGCGCTCGATGAACAGCCAGTCATGTGTGATCCCTCGACCAAACATCACGACCGAATAGAGCGACGAGGTCTGACTGAGCAGGATGTACTGAGTTCGATCGGCTGTGAACAGCCGAGCCGACCAGTCGGCATACGGATTGTCATCAAGCGGTGCGGCTGGCAAGGTTCCGGCTTTGATCTTGGTGTTCAAGCGCTGTGACAGGCGGAAGATCATGATTGGTCCGCAGGAATGTAGGGAATCAGGCCCTGCTCATATGCCACAACTTGTGCTTCGCGCGGAACGTCACGGATGTCCATGATGAATCCGTTCACTTTCAACATCCAGACCAGGGGATTGTTGTCAAGCCGGCTCGGCAATGACCAGTCGGGGTGCATCTGCATGAGGTCCAGGCCATCCCAGATGACCTTGTATTTTGCCTGCATTGTGGCCATCGACACGCCGAAGTTCTCGGCGATCTCCTTGGATTTCATGTGTGGGTTTTGGCTGGGATCGGTCAGGAAATTGACGCGGCCGAGCGCGTACACGATCCCCGCCGCCCAGCCTTGTGGTTTGCCTTGGCGAACCGGCGAACCCTTCTGGCAGATGGCGATGGCCATGTCCCGGCAGAGTTCCTTGTACTCGTCATTGAGGTGAGCCGCGCAGAACACATCGGTCAGCTCCACAAGTTCATTGAAACGGTTAGCGAAAGCACCGGGCACCTCAGCCATCATTTCGTGCAATTGGTCATCCATGACTTGTCCGTTCCGTTATCCAAGAGGTTCAATGGCTGGCGCGTCCACGCTGCCGTTCCAACGTGCTTATGACTTGTCGTCACCTGATGCCCTGGACAGCAGGGGCACGATTGCATTGCAGATCTGTTGTGTGAGTCGTATTGCCTCGCGTGCATCGTCCGCTGAAGCATCGGGGCGGTCACCGGGGTAGCGCAGTTCCACGCCGTAGGGGGTCAGGCCGACGGCATCCATCAATGACGAAGCTAACGCGGCATCGCGTTGCTCGACGAGTGCGATCAACCTGGCCAGCATGTGCGTTTTGGGAAACTCGATGTCCCAACAGGTCAACAGCGATTTGAGGTATTTCTCCGCCGCCTGTTGGCAGTGGAACGTGATGGCATTGCTGAACGAATCGGCGTCGTCAGCCAACAAGCGTTCCGCGACAGCCAGATCGTCGTCGGCCTTGCGCCGCCACTCGTGAATAATGCGCAGCTTAGCATCCTCAGGCGGCGGCGTCATAGATCACCTTCCCATACTTGTGGGCGGGATGGGCGATACCGCCGATCACATCTTTGCTCTGCTCGAACCATTGCGTGTTGATGAACAGAATATCAAATGGGCAATCAACATCCCACAGCGCTTTAACGATGCGGACATATTCCTGCCGCTGATCGCTGGTGTCAGGCTCGACGATCAGCAGGTCGATGTCGCTGTCTCGCGTCATCCGGTCCGTAGCCGCCGAGCCGAAGAGGATAATCTTGTCGGGCTGCGTGACCGACAGAACGCGCTCGACGATCTTCTGTATGACTGATTCGTCCAACGTCATGCCGGCCTCCCGTTCGGCAACAGGAAGGGTTGCGTTCGGGGTCTCGATCGTTTTTTGCCCGTTAACTAATGGGCGATATTAACGAGAGAGCGCGAGAGTTCGAGACGCCTTCATTCGGGGTTCGAGCGCAACCTGTGGGGTTACGGTCGGACCCCGAACGTCACGGCTACGAACCGAGAGCGCCGCCCGCTCCGGCGGAATCGCCGTAACCGTTTGCGGGCAACGCCTTACCGCAACCACGCGGCACACCCGCCCGCAGCGTGGCCGTTAACGGAATTGGGCTCTCTCTTTCGAGAAAACCCGTTTGACTCCCCGACCTGGACTTGAACCAGGAACCTACTGATTAACAGTCAGCCGCTCTACCGATTGAGCTATCGGGGAAAATTGTCGCTCGATCAACCATGTCGGTCAGCCGAGCACAAAAGCTTAACGGATTGTCGGCTCGAAGCAAGTGGGGCTCAAGTCGGCCGCTAAACTTTTTGCTGATCAGGGCTTAGCCATGGCCTGGCCGCCTGTGAAACGGTCAATATTCGCGCACCGGAATGTGACGCAGGGGGTCTTTGCCGCTGGTCGGTTCGGGGGTGAGGGAAGCGGACGCAGCCTTGCTGTCGGCTTCGCTGGTGAGGGCGGCGATGATCGCTTCCAGGTCGTCGGGCACGGGCACGGGGCGGTTGGCGAGCTTGCCCTTGGGGTCCTTGCGGGGTGCGGTTTCCTGGGCGGCTTTAACGTCGATGCCGGTGTGGTACTTGACCGTGGCGTCGGGGTCCTTGAGAGCGTGGCCGGTGAGGATGCAGACGACGCGATCGGAGGGCGCGATGATGCCCTGCTCGCGCAGCAGGTGAGCGCCGGCAATGGTGGCGGCACTGGCGGGCTCACAGCCGAAGCCGTAGCGGCCGACCATGGCTTTATGTTCGAGAATGGTTTCGTCATCGACCTGTCGCACCAGGCCGTTCATCACTTCGAGGGCCCGCAATGACTTGGGCAGGTTGACGGGCCGGCCGATCTCGATGGCGCTGGCGATGGTCACGGCGCGGCGGCCGGCGGCGTCCTGATCGCGATAGTAGTTCTTGACCATGTCCAGGTCGTAGTTGCCGCCGTTCCAGCGCAGGCCTTTTTCATAGAGTTCGTAGAGCGGATTGGCGCCGGCCGCCTGGATGACCGCCAGGCGCGGGATGCGCTTGATCAGGCCGAGATCTTTGAGTTCCATGAACGCTTTGCCGAAGGCCGAGCAGTTGCCGAGGTTGCCGCCGGGCACGACGATCCAGTCGGGCGGTCCCCATTCCAGAGCTTCGAGGACGCGATACATGATCGCCTTCTGGCCCTCAAGGCGGAAGGGATTGACGCTGTTCATCAGGTAGATGCCCATCTGCGGGCGATCGGTGACGATCTGGCGAATGCGGTGCAGGCAGGCGTCGAAGTCGCCCTGGATTTGCAGCGTGGCAGCGCCGTAGTCGAGGGCCTGCGAGAGTTTGCCGTAGGCGATCTTGCCCGAGCCGATGAAGACGACACCCGGAAGTTGGGCGTGACTGGCGAAGAGCGCTAAACTGGCGCTGGTGTTGCCGGTCGAGGCGCAGGCGACGCGGCGGGCGTTGACCATCTTGGCGTGGGTGAAGGCCGCGGTCATGCCGTTGTCTTTGAAGCTGCCGGAGGGGTTGAGGCCCTCGTACTGCAGGAACAGATTGCCGGGGTTGATGCCGATCTGCTGAGCCAGCAGGCGGGCATCCTGGAGGTTGGTGCGCCCTTCGCCGACGGTGACGATCTGGTCTTCGCTGAGGTAGAAAGGCAACAGCTCGCGGAAGCGCCAGACACCGGAGAAATCCAGCGCGCCCTGGCCGTGCTCGCCCTTGGTCATCCAGCGATGCTCGAAGAAATCGAGGCTGCGGGGCACCGCCAGCTTGTCCCAGTCATAGCGGATATCCAGCAGGGACTGTCGGCCGGCGGCAGCGCAACGGGGGCAGGCGACGTGGACTTCATCGACGCCGAATGTCGCGCCGCAGTCGGGGTGGATACAATGTTGATGAGCATGCGCCATGGGGTGGCCATTGTAGCAGGGCAGGGCGATGATTGGCTTGATCCTCTATCTGCAGACCCGGCGGCCAGTGGACGCGGCCGATGTGCTGCGGGCGGTCTGCTTCAGCGTGCTGGTGCTGTTCTGGTCATTGGGCTTGCTGCTGCTGTTCTGTCAGGCCTGCGGCTTCTTGCTGGAGCAGAATCAACCGGAGCACTGGCCGTTGAAACTGGTGGTTGTGAGCAGCGTTTTGCTGACAATCTGGTTGATCGCTGCCTGGTTTCAATTCAAAAAAACCAACACCTCATATTGCATCTATCGCCACTCGGGTAGTCGCCTGCGCCACCGGCGACGATACCGGGTGGTGATTTACTGATGCACCCGGGCGTGGGCAGCGTCAACCATCGCCCTCAGATTTTCGCTGGGCGTGGTGGGGGGTATGGCGCAGCCGGCGTTCATGATGAAGCGCGGCGTGTCGGCGAAAATGTCCAACAACGCTTCAGCCTTTTGTGTCACCAGTTCCGGCGTGCCGCGAGCCAGGACGCCGGAGGGGTCGAGGTTGCCGATGAAGGTGGCGCGATCGGCCATCAGGTCGTGGGCCCGTTGAGCATCCGTCTTGTAGTCCAGTTCCAGGGCGTCGGTGCCGGTGTCGAGCATGTCAGCGATGATCGAATCCGTGCGGCCGCAGATGTGCAGCACGTGCATGAAGCCCAGCTCGTGCACCAGATCGATCACCCGTTTCTCGTAGGGCATCGAAAAACGGCGATACATGGCCGACGAAATCATCTCCGGCCCACACGGACTGTCGCCGTGCGAGAGCATGTCGCAACCGGTCTGCGCCATGAGGCGCACGAACTCATTGGCGCCTTGCGTGCAATGCGCCAGCAGGCGATGGACCAGTTCTTCGCTGTCGGGATCCGCCAGGTCAAGCATCCAGTTCTCCGTGCCGCGCAACATGCTGGCCAGCGAGAAGGGTAGTTGATCGCAGTTGCCGCGCACCGCCACGGCATCGCCGAAGTGTTGCTTGATCAATCGCACCGCCTCGGTCCACGCCTGCACGCCGGGATAGCTGCTGATGTCCGGCGGCTGCAGATCGTTGACTTGTGCCAACTCGGTCAGCATCGCACCATGCACCACGGCCGGCGAATCATCGGGAAACGTGACCGGCGCGCCCATGGCGCCGGCAACGGTTGCGGTGTCCATGTCCACCAGCATGCCGTCGTGTCCGTGCCGCTCGACGGCTTCGATGAAGCAGCGAGACATCACCGCCGGATCGCTGCGGAACTGGGCCATGGTGACACCGGACTGCCGGGCCGCCATCATAAAATCGTGCAGCATCACCGGCACACGGTCGGGCCACCGGCCCTCCATCGCCGCCATGATTCGTTGGCAACCGGTCATCACGGACCTTTCATTGAACTGGTATCAGCAGTACCACCACATGGCAGGCGATAGCGCGGTTTTCGCCCAGGGCATCGACTTTTTCGTGGGTTTTTCCCTTGAGATTCACCTGCTCGGCCGCACATTCCAGCAGGCGCACGAGGTTGTCGCGCATGGCGTCCTTGTGCGGGCTGAGCTTGGGTTTCTGCAGGATCACCGTCACATCGAGGTTGCCGATTGCGTACCCGGCTGCCGCCATGCGCCGCACAGCTTCCTCCACAAAAATACGCGAGTCGGCCGCCTTCCACTTCGGATCGTTGTCGGGAAACAGTTGCCCGATGTCCTGCTGGGCCAGCGCCCCGAGGATGGCGTCGGTGACTGCGTGATAAACCACGTCGCCATCGGAGTGCGCGGCGCAGCCACGATCGTGATCGAGCTTGCACCCGCAGACAATCAGCGGCAGGCCCGGCTCCAGGCGGTGCAGGTCGAAGCCGTGGCCGATGCGGAAAATCACCGCAGAGGGCACAGAGGGCGCAGAGAGAGGATTATGAGGATTGGTAGTCATGGACGAGTCGCTTGACGCCATTAACCAGGCGCGTCACGTTGAAATTGATTAACAGACCAATGGGTTTGTCCGCAAGGCGAAGGTAGGAGAGCAGTTGGGCTTGAAAAATCGGCTCGATACGGTCCACCGACTTAAGTTCAACAATCACTCGCTGCTCCACAAGAAAGTCCAGCCGGTAAGCGCAATCAACCGCGACTCCGCGATAGTGTACCGGGAGCGGCAACTGTCGCTCATAATGGATTCCCAGATGGTGGAATTCCGCCGCCAGACATGCCTCATACGCTGATTCCAGCAATCCCGACCCCAATGCTTGATGAACCGAAATCGCCGCCCCGATGATCCGACGAGTCAATTCCTCATCGCTTTGGCTTACCTCTGCGTTCTCTGCGCTCTCTGCGGTGAACTCTTTCATTTCAGTCCGTACTCTTTCAACTTCCGATACAGCGTTCGTTCTCCGATGCCGAGCATGGCGGCCGCCTGCTCGCGATTACCGGCACTGACGCGCAGGGCGTTGCGAATGGCCTGTTTTTCGATCTGGTCCAGGCTCAGACCGGTCAGCGAGCCGACGGTGCTTGAGCCGTCCTCCTGGCCTTGCTCAGTCTGGCGCACCTCGTAGGGCACGTGGCGTGCGGACAGCACCGGCTCATCGCAGGCCAGCACCATTTTCTGCAACACGTTGATCAACTGCCGCACATTGCCCGGCCAGTCGTAGGTCATCAGCAGCCCCATCGCGTCGTCAGCGATGGTCATGCCCTGCTTCTCGAACTGGCCTGCGAACTGTTCGAGATAGTGATTGACAATGGGGGCGATGTCCTCGCGCCGCTCGCGCAGCGGGGGGATGTGAACCTGCGCACCCTGAATGCGATAGAACAGGTCTTCGCGGAACTTGCCTTCGCGCTGCATCGCTTCGATGTCGCGGTTGGTGGCTGAGATCAGGCGCACGTCCGCCCGCTGCGGTTCGTTGGCGCCGACCCGCACGTACTCGCCGCTCTCGATCACCCGCAGCAGCTTGGCCTGCATGTCCATCGGCATGTCGCCGATCTCGTCGAGAAACAGCGTGCCACCATCGGCATACTCGAACACGCCCTGGCGATCGCGCTCAGCCCCGGTGAAGGCGCCGCGCACGTGGCCGAACAGTTCGCTCTCCAGGATCGAAGCGCTCAGGCCCGCGCAGTTGACCGGCTTGAACGGCTTGCGGGCGCGGGGTGAGTTGGTGTGAATGGCGTGGGCCACCAGGTCCTTGCCGGTGCCGCTTTCGCCGGTGACCAGCACGGGGATCTTGGAAGGCGCGACTTGGCGGATGGTGGCCAGCACCTGGCGCATGGCGGGGCTGTGGCCGATGATGCCTTCGATGCTGAATCGGTCGTCGATCTGCTGGCGCAGTTCGGTGTTGGCAGCCCGCAGCATGACGGTCTGGATCGCGTGCTGGCAGAGGGTGCGGAAGACGTCCAGGTCCAGCGGCTTCTCGATGAAGTCGTAGGCACCGCCGCGGATGGCGGCCTTGGCGGTGGGCACGTCGCCGTGAGCGGTGACCATGATGGTTTCCGCCTGGGCCTGATGCTGGCGGGCCAGGGCCAGGACTTTCTGACCGTCGTCGGGATTGTCCATGACCAGGTCGGTGATAATCAGGTCAAACTGGCCGTGGCGCAGCTCCTGCTCGGCGGATTCCAGGTCGTGAACGAGGGTGCAGACGTGGCCGAGGCGGCGCAGGGCCTCGCCCATGACCTCGGCGTGGTCAGCCTCGTCATCGACGATCAGCACCGCGGCGGCGGGAATCTCTTGGGTTTCTGGACCTTGTGCCATCGGATGTTAACTATAATCTCCTTATGAGCGAGCACCAAGCGGGCAGGCAGCCTTCGGAATTGAGTAGGGCGACGTACCGCATCGGCTGCGTCAGCTATCTGAACGCCAAGCCCTTGATCGACGGGCTGGAGGATCAGCCGGACATGCACCTGCGCCTGGATGTCCCAGCCAGGTTGTTCGAGGACCTGGTCGATGGTGCGGTCGATATCGCGCTATGCCCGGTGGCGGACCTGCATCGGCCGGAGGCGGGCCTGTGCGTCGTGCCGGTTGGCGGCATCGGCAGTGACGGCCCGACCTTCACCGTGCGCCTCTACAGCCGCGTGCCGCTGGAGCAGATCACCGCCATTCATGCCGACAGCGAGAGCCACACCAGCGTGATGCTGCTGCGCGTGCTGATGCGGCACCGGCTGGGGCATTGTCCGTCGCTGCTGGATTACCATGCCCGCGAGCACGTGGCCGAGGGCAAGCTGGTGGAGCAGCCGCAGGCCATGCTGTTGATCGGCGACAAGGTGGTGACGGATTCGCCGCTGGCGGTTCACTATCCGTATCAGTTGGACCTGGGGCAAGCCTGGCACGAGTGGACGGGTTTGCCGTTCGTCTTCGCCGCCTGGAGCGCGCGACAGGATGCGGACCTCGGGGCGCTGCCCAAGCGGCTGGCTGACACGCTGGCACTGAACCGCAACCGGATCGATGCCGTGGCCGAGCGCTATGCCCCCGTGCATGGCTGGCCGGTGGATTTAGCCAAGACGTACCTGGGGCGGATCATGTGTTACGACGTCGGCCAACGCCAGCTCGATGCGCTGGAGCGATTCAGCAGCGAGGCTGCGAAGATGGACCTGCTGCCGCATCAGCGCCCGCTGAGGTTGTATCCAATGTGACAAACTGACCAGGGGACACGGGGACAAGGAGATATTGCAATGAACGCACACGACAACAATCCCCTTGTCTCCTTGTCTCCTTGTCTCCTTGTCCCCTTGTCTGCTTAATCGCGCCGTCCGTGTCAGAAACGTCAACATGAGTCGGCGATTCAAGCAAACCTACAACTGCCCTCCGCTGCATATGCTGGCCAAGGAACTGCTCTACGCGCCGACGGCACGCCGAGCCGAGCAGGTCCGACGCATGGAGCAACTGCACGATCAGATTCAGGATGAGGCGGCATATCCCCTGGCGTACCTGTTCTATCGCATCACGCGCTATCGCCCGGAGCACGATGACGACACGCTGCTGGTGGGTCGGGCCGTGCGCAGCGATTTGCGTTTGATGGTCGATGAACTGAGCCGTTCCTTCGACATGGCCGCGACGCCTGATGAGCAGGTGCACACGCTGGATGAGTGGGCAGCACAATTACAGGTCAGCCGCAAGACTCTGGAACGCTGGCGGCGCGATGGACTGCGCTGGCGCTGGTTTATGCCGCAAGGCGGTGATGAGCGCCTGGTGGGACTGGAGCGGCAGGCCATCGAAAGTTACCGCGTCGATCACAGCCAGCGTCTGAGCCGGGCCGCGGCGTTCAGCCATCTCGATCAGAATCAGCGACGGCAGTTGCTCGAACTGGCACGGGAAATCAAGCAGCAGCACCCGCAACTGTCCCTGCGGCAGGCGGCGGTGCGACTGGCGGAGTCCAGCGGGCGCTCAGTGGAGGCCATTCGCCGAATGCTGGAGAAGCACGAAGCGATCGACCCGATCTTTCCGGAGCGTCACGGCCCACTCAGTGGCCGCCAGAAGCGCGTCATCGCCCGTGCCGCACAACTTGGCGTCGCACCTTCGACCATCGCCGCCCATTTCGGTCGCAGTCGGGCCAGCATTCATCGCATCGTGCAGACCCAGCGTGCATACCACCTCCGCCAGCAGCGGATCACGTACATCAGATTGCCCACGTTCGAGCGGCCCGATGCCGAGGAAGTGCTGCTGTCACCGCCGCTGTCGCTGGAGCCCGACGGCCCGACCCTGCGCGTGGATGCATCCGATCTGCCGGCCACGGTTCAACCGCTTTATCGTCGTGCCGGTTACAGTCCGCGGACATTGCGCTCGATCTTCGTGCGCTACAACTATCTAAAATTCAAAGCGGATCGCCTGCGCAGCAGCCTGAGTCCCTATCGCCCACGGGTGGCCGAACTCGAGCGCTTCCAGCAATGGATGGCGCAAGCCCGCCAGTTGCGCCAGGCCCTGGTGCAGGCTCACCTGCCCACCGTGCTTTCGGTGATCAGACGCCACCTGCTTGATCGCTCTCGCACGGCAGCCCGGCTGATCGAACTGCTCAAGATCGGCCACAGCGTGCTGTTTGAATCGATTGACAGCTTCAATCCCTCTCGCCGCATCGGCTTCGATGCCTACCTGCGCAATCGCCTGCTGCGCCGACTGGCCGGCGAACCCGATGAAGATGTCGGCCGCGCTCATCGCCGCTACGACGATGCCGATGCTCTGGCACAGTTGCAAGAGCACGCCCGTCGCTTCGACGTGGACGTGCAGAGTCTGTTTGAAGAGCGGTAGGTCGAAGTGGGTTCTATTACTGCCCGCTGCTCTCGGCGGTGAGCCAGGCGAGGTTGAAGCGGGCGATGCTGATGGTGCCGGTGTGGAACGCACCATGCTCGTCAACGCTGCCGTGTTCGTAGAGCAGATAAATCGTGCCGTCATCAGCCACAGCCATGTCGCTGTATCCGCTGGCGCCGGGTTCGACGCTGCGCACGACCGGCCAGGTCTGACCGTCATCGTAACTGGCGCGGACCGAGACGTTCTTGCGTTCCAGGCCGCCCCATTTGGTCTTTTTGCCGCCCTCAACATCGGCATTGTTGGGGTTGCTGAACAGGATCGCGCTCTTGCCGTCAACCAGCTTGGACGGATAGCGAATCATGCTGGCCATGCAGATCGGCTCGTTGAGTTGATCGTCAAAGGCAGGTTCGGACCAGCCGGTGGCGCCGTCGGGGCTGATGCTGACCAGGCGGCGGTACTTGGTCGATTCGGTGCGGCAGTTGACCATGACGCGGCCGTCGGACAGCTCGATCAGGACGTTTTCGCTGGGATTGGGCGTCTGCTCGGTGGACTTCACGAAGACGTCGCCGGCCTGCCAGGTTTCGCCCTTGTCATCGCTGTAGATGGTGGCGCTGATGGAGGGGCGATGGGCGTGGGGGTCGTCCGAAGCGGCAAGCCACACAGGCACGACGAGGCGGCCGGACTTGAGCGTGATGCCGTGGCCGGGTCCCATGGCCAGGACGGTCCAGGGATAGCCGTCGCGCGAGCGGAACACTTCGAAGACATCGGTGATCTCGCGCGGTGCGGACCATCGCTCGCCTTCGTCAGTGCTGACCTTCAGGTAGGCCCGGCCGTAGTTGATCTGATACATCAGGTAGATGTTGTCGCTTTCGGGATCGATGATGAAGGTGGCGTTGTCAACGGTGTTCTTGCCGTCGTCGGTGATGATTTCCTGCTCGCTCCAGGTCTTGCCGCCGTCGGTGCTGCGGCGGAACATAGTGTTGATGTCGGACCAGTCGCCGAAGCCGCTGAGTCGCCCGGCGCAGGCGGTGAGAATGGTGCCCTTGCGCGTGATGGCGATGGCGGGGATGCGATAGGTCGCGTAACCGGCATCACCGGCGTTGTAGAGCGGCGTGACTTCGAAGAATGGTTTGCTGTTGTCTGGCGCGGCAGGCTCTTCAGCCAGGATCGGCTGCCAAGCAAGAGTGCAGGTGAAGCTGATCAGCAAAGCAGTAATAATGGTTGGACGTCGATTGATTCGGTGTAAAGTATGCAAGGTGAGACTCCTGATTCAGGTCCAGTGGAGTGTGCAAGAATAAATACCACAGATTGATCAGTCTCCGTTGTCCGCGCCGTCGGTCAGCCAGGCGAGATTGAACCTCGCCAGGGTCAACGTGCCGGGGATGAACGCTCCCAGTTCGTTGAGGGCGGACCGCTCATAGAACAGATAGATCGTGCCGTCCCCGGCCACGGCCATGTCGCTGTAACCGCTGGGGCCTGGCTCGATGACTTTGGACACCGGCCAGGACTGGCCCTCATCGTGACTTAGGCGCACCGTGAGATTGCGGCGATCGAGTCCACCCCACTTGGTGATTTGGTGGCCCTGGTCTCGGTTGTCGGGATTGCAGAAGAGGATGCGATTCTTGCCGCCGTTGGCGGCACGGGAGTAACGGACGATGCTGGCCATGCAGATCGGGTCGGCCAGGTCTTCATCAAATCGGGGCGTTGACCAGCCGTTAGCGCCGTCGTCGCTGTAGCTGATGAGGCGGCAGTATTTTTTCGATTCCGAGCGTATGGTGGACATGACGCGGCCGTCGTCCAGTTGCACCAGTTGGTGTTCACTGGGATTGGGAGTCTGATCGGTGGTGCCGACGATGATCTGGCCGGCCTGCCAGGTTTGCCCCTGATCATCGCTGTAAATGGTGGAACTGACGGAGGGGCGATGCGAATGATCGGGCGAAAGCCAGATGGACGCCAGGTAGCGGCCGCTGTCGAGCACGATGCCGTGCCCGGGGCCGATGGCGATCACGTGCCAGTCATAATGATCCCGTGTGCGATAGACATCAAAGGCGTAGGTGATCTCCACCGGCTCGGACCACGTAGCGCCTTCATCGCTGCTGTGGCGCAGATAGGCGCGGGCATAGTTGACTTCGTAGAGCATCAGAATGGTGTCGCTGGCCGGATCAGTGATGAAGGTGGGATTTTCAGCGGGGACTTTGTCGGCATTGTTGATCAGTTGGGCTGGTTCCCAGGTTTTGCCGCCATCGCTGCTGCGGCGGATGAAGGTGTCGATGTCCACCCAATCACCGTGACCGTCAAGGCGCCCGCTGCATGCCACAATGATGGCGCCTTTACGTGTGATCGTGATGGCGGGGATGCGATAAGTCCGGTACCCGCCTTCACCGGCGTTGAACAGCGGCGTCTGGTCGAAGAAGGATTCGCTGCTGCCGGATTCACCGGCGTTTTCAGCCAGGATAGGCTGCGACACCAGGAGGCAAGCGATGACCGAGAATAGGATGGGGAAAGCTTGTGGGATTCGGTCTGAAGTCTGCATGGTGAGTTATATTGTTCAAGCCCGGTTGCGGTTCGTCAAGAATGAGTGCCGCGGCCATGCTCGCGCGGGCAAAACAAACGGCACGATCTAATGAAAGGTTGCCGGGACCGGCGGCATAGCGCGGGTGAGCGTGGGCGCGGTGAGGCGGCCGGCTTTGGTGTAATCCCACGGCTCGAAGCCGATGCTCGCAGCGGGCGAATCCTCGCGCAGATGGAAATCTTCCCCCGGGACATCGACAAACATCGGATCAGCGATGACCGAACGCGTGTCCTTGCCCATGGCCTGCCACTGATCGAGAGTGATGCCTGCGAAATCGAAGGGTCGGCCGTCGTGCCAGTAGAGATTGTCGTCCATGTCGAAGCGGCCGTCTTCCCAGTTGCTTTTCTTGCTGCCCAGCAGCGGCGTGTCCAGCGTCCAGCACACGATGTTGTGCGCGAAATTGAACGAGCGATGATCCTCGACGCGGCTGCGGCGGACCTGCCAGAGCTGGCTGTTGATCAGGATGTTATGGGTGATCTGGTTGTCGCGGCCGTAGTGCTGATGGAACGAGCCATCCTTGGTGTTGTAAACCAGGTTGTGATCCATGGCGATCTCGCTGGAGCCTTCGTCGGTGTAGAGGCCCCATCCGCCGTAGCTGAAGCTGTTGATGTCGTGGAAACTGTTGTGATGGATGCGTGTGCCGGGGCTGACGCCGAGGGTGTAGATGCCGCCCATGTCGCTGAGCACGCCCTGGCCGATCTGGTGCACGTCGTTCCAGGCGATTTCGTTGTCATGGGCCTGGCTGGGTGTGTCGTAGCCCCAGGTCCAACCCACGGAGATGCCGCTGTAGTACAGGTCGTGGATATCATTGTGTTCGATCAGGTTGTACGAGGCGTGGCCGATCCAGATGCCGACACCCGCAGGATGGATGCGGCCGGCGTGGGCGATGGTGCAGTCGCGCACGGTCACGTGCTCCACCGCCGACTCGGGATCATCCCGATCGACCGCCTGATTCCCGCAGGATTGTGCAGCCAGGTCAATGCCGATCTTCACGCCGCCTGCGCCCAGGTCCACCATCTCGCACGCTTCCACCAGCACATTGCGGCAACCAGCACCGAAACCGATGGCGTATCCGCCGCTGTGCACGATGGCGCATCGCTTGAAGCTGACGTGGCGCGCCGCCACGGCCGCCACTGTTTCCCCGGCGTGGACGGCCGCCTGGGGGAAGCTGTCGCCTTGCTGGGGACATGACCAGTTGGTGTGTGCGAAGGTCAGGCCCTCGAAGCGAACGTGCTCAATCCAGCGGTGTTCCTTCACATTACCGATCAGCACCAGGAGCATTTCAATGCGCGGCGCAACCACGGGTGTGACGTCGGGCGTCTCACCGGGCAGGGGGATGTAGGTCAGCACGCCGGTGGGGCGGTCGAGGTGCCACTGGCCGGGCTTGCTGAGCGCTTCCTTGACGTTGTCGGCGAAATAGCGATGACCTTTTTCGAAATCGCACCAGGCTGCCAGTCCGCGCGTGGGGCCTGTGAAGTTGACGATCTGCTGCTGGGTATCCACGCTTGCGATGCGCATGCGCGACGAGGCCCAGCGGTGAATCGCAAACACCTCGACGTCGTGCAGGTTCGACCAGTCGCTGTGGATGTCACCCGGATCGAACTGAAAGCGATCGAAACCCCGTTTGGCGTTGGCCTCGGTCGGGGGCAGGTTGCTGGCGATATGGAAGTAGCCGCTGTCGGGAACGCGCGGGCGCAGGCGACGTTGATCCGCGACGAACAATTGTCCGAACTGCCACATGCCATCCTTGACCTGCGGCAAGGTCAGCCGCCAGCGCCCGTCATCGCCCACCTGCCAGCCGCGCAGTTGCACGCCGGCGCTGAGGATCGGCCGCTCATCCTGATAAGCCCGCAAGGTCAACGGCGCTGCCTCGGTCCGCGTGTCGTCAAAGGCCAAGGTCAGCGGCGCATCCAGTTCATAGGTTCCGCCACGCAGATGGATCGTGACCGGCTCATCCCTGACCGCACGTGCCATCACCAGGGCGCGGGCGGGCGTAGCGAACGGCTGATCGACGGTTCCCTGCTGTGCATCGTCGCCATTGGGAGCGACAAAAAGATCCGTGCCCCGTGCGGGTGTCACAAGCAGTAATGGGACCAAGCAGATCGGCAGCATGCGGTGTCTGATGATGGACATGGCGAAACCTTGTGCTGACAGGTTGCCCGCAGGCGACGGATGGCATCGCATGGCGGCATCGGCACCGCCAGTATATCCGCCAGTCCACGCCACGGATTGCCACTGGGACAACCCTTCAGGGCCGGTTCACAATGGTTGCAATGGCATAGGTGTTGCGTAGAATACGACGGCGTATCGCAGTGTCGGCCGCGTGCCCGAGTGGACCAAGGGGACGGATTGCAAATCCGTTTGGCTTTGCCAGTCGTGGGTTCGAATCCCACCGCGGCCTACTTTTTCACCGCAGTCGGCGGCAACCTCCTGCAAATCACTGCAATCGGGGTTGCCGCCTTTTTCGTGCTGCTCATTGCAGTCGCTCGCAGACACTTGCTGCTGCGCATTTCGCTGCGCCTGCGCCGTCGCGCGAGCGAAGTGGTCATCAGTCACCTGCAGGTAGTGCTTGCGTGCGATCTCGGTGCTGTTGCCGATCCACGCGCAAACGCATTGGATCGGGAACGTCTCAGCAAGTTCGGTCTGCCTGCTGCTGCGCAAGTTCTGGAACGTCTTGGGCCAGGTCTTCAAACCGGCGCGGCGAATGATGCGGTGGGCCTGCGTGCGCAGGTTCATCGACGTATCGCGCCAGCGGACAACGTGCTGGCTGCCCTCAGGCGCTTCATCGAACGCCGCTTGCAGCAGTGGGGCGAGTTCAGGAAACAGCGGAATGATTCTCTCAGCATGACCATCGTGTCGCTGCGTCTTGGGGCTGCGTACACGGATTCGCTGCTGCTCCCAGTCGATGTCCGCCCAAGTCAATGCGAACGTCTCAGAAGGCGTCCTGACGCCACCATAACGAGCCAGGGCAAAGATCAGCTTCCAGTCGATGTCCGGGCAGGCGTCCAGCACTTTCGCCATGCTCTCACGGGTGATGAAACGATAGCGGCTTGGGTTCTCCCGAACGTGCGATGCCAGTCCTTCAAACGGATTGGCGTCAATCCAGCCGTGGCGATTCGCATAGGTGAACCACTGTTTAGCGTGGGCAATCGTCTTGCGGGCAGTGGCGTCGGCCAGCCCGTCGCCGATCATGGCCTGAAAAGCATCCTCCGCGTCGCCGGCGCTGATCGTGTCGATGCGGCGATCCCCGGTGATATGCTTCAACAAACGTTGCCGCGAAAGCTTGTAGATGCGCTTGGTTTCAGCCGTCACATCGGACCGCCGTTCGATGTAGCGGTCGATCAGCTTGGCCAGGGTGGGAACGTCCTGCTTCTGAATCGGGTCGATCAGACCTGTCCGTTCGGCTCGCCGGCGGATTTCGTCGGTAAGGTTCGCCAGCCAATCCGCTGTTGCCGCGGGGATGGCCCTGCCGGTAGCTCGCCATACGATAAGGTTATCGACATGGCGCTGTGCGTCCTCCGCGGCTCGCTTATTTACCTTGCCCAGCCGCAGGGTCCTCCGCTTGCCATTGAGCGTGAATTGAATCTCTCTGAGGCGTTTGTCCCGTGTCACAATTGTGGACATGATTTAACGGCCTTCCTTCCGGCGCTTGGGCCGGATGATGATTTCTAAGCCTAGATAGTCCGCCAGCTTTTCAGCCGTGGCGACGTTTAACCCGGTATGTCCGTGCATGAACCGTGACAGTGACGCCTTGTCAATGCCTGTATCGCGGGCAATCTGGTAACGGCTAACGTCCCCCCGCTCAATCCGCTTCCGCAATACATCGAGAATGCCTTGCATGACAACAGAATAGCTCACGGGTTGATATATGTCAACTGCAATCACTTGGGTTTGTCCTGTTCGACCGCTTCCAGCTTTTCCTCAATCCATGTGCAACGAAAACCGCAGGCCCGGCCCAGCAGCTTGAGCACCTGTTTCAGCCGGTGAGCCGGCTCACGTCCGAGCGGGTCGGGCAGCGGCTCCAGGGTCAAGATGTAGCGGGGGCGCTGGTTCATGCGGCCTCGCCCTCAGCCAACAGACCGCGCTCGCGGGCAAGTCGCAGCAGCGCCGGACCAGGTTGAACCGATTCGATCATCTTTCGCCCTATAGGTTTCGTCGCGGTGATAAGGCGGTCACGGATTGCCCGTTTCTCATCCGCACTTAGCGCCGCCCATGCAGCGGCGTCGGCGTCCTGCTCTTGCTGCTGTGCCGTTGCGGCTTTGGCGGCGTGATGCTCAGCCTCAACCCGACGTTTGGCCGTTCGTTCTGCCTCGACAATGGCGCGGGGTATGCGTTCGCGCAACTCGGTCACCAGCACGCCCATGCCCTTGCCGCGATCCCGGCGGTCAGCGTCGGCGGAGCGGATCAGGCGGACCGCTTCCGCTGCCGATAGACCGCTGGCCACGTCCACCAACTCGGTCACCGTCCTGCCGGTCAGTCCGGCCTTTTTCAATTCCTCCAAAACAGCAGTAGCAGCACGATTCGGCGGCGGAGCCGTCGCGTTTGCTGCTGCATTCGCAGAAGCATTCTCCAAGGCATTCATACAGCATTTCTCTGACACAGCCATGTCACTGTAGATGGCGTCGTGCGTCAGTGTAGATATGTCGGGGGCGTCAGTGTTGGTGGCGTGGAGCGTCACTGTTGCTGGCGCCACCAGTCCCTGTTGCTCAGGTGGTGTAACAGTGGCGGGAGCGTCAGTGTTCAACAGGTCATCGGATTCGGGAATGATATAGTTGGTGGTGTAACCCCTGCCCTGTCTGTTACGCCCACCAGGTGAGCGGTCACGGTAGATGATTCCCATTTTCTCCAGGTCGGCCAACGCCCTGCAGACGGTTCGGATGGTTAGTCCGGTCATCCGCGCGAGGGTCTCCAAACTTG
>JADLFV010000010.1 GCA_020849625.1 Phycisphaeraceae bacterium | reverse complement strand
AGGTCGGGCCATCCGTAGCTCCTTGCGCGGTGAGACAAGTGTCCGCAGAGAAAGCTACCGGATCGCAGCCCGGGGCGCAACACCTAACAAGCGCCGAACGCGCTACGCTTGGAATTGGTTTGCTCTAAACAGAATACGATTCACGAACTGGCTCCCATGGCTGATCTTCCCAAGTACCAGCCCTCACCCAAGCTCAAGGGTCTTGGCATGCTCTACAAGCAGCGGAACACGTGCAACAGACACAACGCTGACAAGTAGAGAATGATGTCCTGGGAGATTTCATGGCATCGGTGGCAGCTACGGGCGTCCTCAAGGTCCGCCAACTGACGCCAACTCTGATTGGCGACTATGTACCACGCACCTGCTGGCGCATGAGTCAAAATCGACACCGCAAACTCGGAAGCTCCACGTGGGAACCGTGTGGCCCCGACCGAGCAATCGGGACTATCCGCTGCCCGCGGCGAGCGCCCGGATCTATGTGGCAAGGTGCCAGTGGGCGCTGACCAAGCGGCAGATGTGATCCCGCTGGTCAACATCTCGACAACAAGGCTGCTGACCAAGAGCAACCAAGAACTTTTTTGCCAAACGAACCCAGAGGCATGAAATGATAATCTATATAATAAATATTGCTGATGTCGAGACCAAATACGCGGGATTGGAGCGGTTCGGTACAAGTGTTTGTTGGAGCATTCCATGGTTTGCATTAGGATTTCGTTAAGTGGTACTATATCCGTACATAATCCTAGTAAATATCCGATCCGGACGTATCACAAAGGAGGCCCAAGCCATGGCGAACAAAAGCAAAATCATCGAACGCAACCGCAAGAACGCATTACGCAGCACGGGGCCGACGTCGCCGGAAGGCAAAGTAGCCACACGCCGTAACGCGCTCAAGCACGGCTTATGCGGCAATCCCGCTGCGGGTGTGGTCGAGGACCCGAAAGCATTTGAGGCGCTGCACAACAGTTTGATCGACAGAATCGTGCCGCGGGATGCGATTGAGGAGGGCTGTGTGCACACCATCGCTACGTGTATCTGGCGGTTACAACGTGCGACGAAGGTCGAGGCTGCGGCGTGCAATCTCGCGGTGCGTAGTCAGTCCACAAGCCATTCCCTCGTACAGGGATGGTATGACAGGATCTTCTACAACTTCGGGACGGTCGAGCGGGTGGAGATTCAGAACATCAACAAGGTGTCCGACGCTGTAAGGCAGAGGGCCGTGAAGGTGGACGACAAGTGGATCTACTTCGAGCTCTCATTCCTGAAGAACGCTGACGCGATGCGCAAGCTCGAGATGATGAACGATAGCGCCGCGCTGGAGGCCATGGCATGTCTGATCGAGGACCTCGTCGAGAAGTTGGATGCCCACTGTGACTTTTCCTATTCCGAAGCGTGGCTGTTGGCATGGCTGCTCGGTGAGTCTGCCGCCCGCCTACTGCCGCCGGAAAAAGTCGAGCATCGCTGGTGGCACTTCTACCCTGACGAGTGTGACTGGGCAACCCCCACGGACGTCCTTATCGGCCAGGCTCGTAAACGGTCGAAGAGCGAGCCGATCAGCGACGTGCTGTTGCATTTGGTCCGGGTCCAGTTGACCAAGCTACGGGCTCAGAGCCGGCAGGCCAAGAAATCGCTGATCGCCGATCAGGAGGTTGTCCAGCAGACGATGGCTTTGCTGCCCGACACGGCGTTGCTAGACAAGCTGATGCGCTATGAAACCCACGCGGATCGTCGCCTGCAGAGGGCGCTGGAGCGGCTGGCAATGCTGCGCGGGTCCTCAGTCCAGGCTTTATGGGTGAGCATCACCACCCACAATTACGATCAGCAAGCGCTGAAAGTCCCCAACCAGCGGGTGCTGGACCACTGATCCGAGGACAATTAGGTGGCAGCGGTTGCTGGGCGGGCTGCTCAACCACTATGTGCGCAAACCGCATGATTCGCGAGAAAAACGGACGGTGCCCAGCATATTGAATCAGCTCCGCAAGTGAACCGCTTCAGCGAGTCACAACCAAGGAACGGCGAGGCCCAACTCCTCAGCCAATGTTTGCAAAGCGCTCAGGTGATTCGAACCAAGTGGAATACCCGATTCGCGGTAGATCGCTTCACGATGGGCCTCGACACTCCCGGGCAAAAATGCGCCCTCTGTCCCCTCGATAGGCGTTAATTGGCGCACCTGCCGGGCGTATTCGTCTATTTCTCGCTTAAACTGGTCTGGGTCTGCGAAGAGGGCAATCTTGATGGCAAACAACATGGCGCCCTGATTGGCTGCCGGATAGCGGCGGTTGGCCCGATTGGCATCCACTGGCAGCCCGGTCAGGAATCCACCCCAAGTTTGGCATATGGTCCCGTATCCGATGGCACGTAGCGCCAAACCGGGTGCTATGCGAGCAATTTCATCGCGATGTGGTGCATTGCCCTGAAGATCATGAGTAACACCCACATCCACCACAAGCGATGGCTCTTGCTCTGCTGGAGCACTGAACGACATCGGTGAACCTCCGGCCGCTGCGTATACGGAGGTTCCGGGCTTCAATTTCAATTGCACACCCGAAGTCGCAAAAGCGAGCATGTCGTGTTGAAGTGTCAAGCGGGTGTAGATTCCCGCAGCGCCGATATGGCCGTGATTACGCGTGACCAAAGCGGCCATGCCGTGCTGATTGGCCTTTTCAATCATTCGCAATGTTCCCTCATAAGCAGGGAAGTAACCGAGACCGCCGTCACCGTCCATCATCAGGCTCGTAGGTGTCTCTCGGATGCAGCGGACGCTCGATTGCGGTTTCAAATTGCCGCTACGGATCTCACGGGCATAACGTAGCATCTGCTGGCTGCCATGGCTGAGCACACCGCGCAGATCGTTGGCGATGAGCAGCTGAGATAGCAGCTCCGCCTGGGCTTGAGGTATGTCAAGTTGTCGGGCAGCGTCGTAGATGAAGCTCTGCAATCGTTCATGTGGAACACGGGTGGCTGTTGCTGATGGTTGATGAACCATATTGCTTCTCTATTTACACAGAATCAGACGAACAGCAGTTAATCAAGACCGATAGCCAATAACCCTTGCACTCGCCAGCGGGTGCGCCACAGGGCATGGTTACTGTGTTCGGTAATGTACAGGTCTTTGCCGTCTGTACCGCCGAAGTGGATGTTCGAAGGCTTGGCAAACGGCAGATCGATTCTAGTGTCGAGGCGCCCATTGGCATTGAACACTTCGATACAGGAACCGCCCCAATTGGTGGCCAGCAGGTTGCCATCGAGGTCGAAGTCAATGCCGTCCGGCCCGCCGCGGTGGTCGCCGCTTAGTGTGGCAAACACATGGCGCGGCGAACAAGGCGTGCCGTCAGCGGTTAAATCGTAGGCATATAGCCGTTTGGTGAACGTTTCGGCTACGATCAACGTGCGGTCATCGGGTGAAACCGCAATGCCGTTGCAGAAGGCAAAACCCTGATCGAAGCGTTGCACGGAGCCGTCCGGCCGCCGGAAGAAGACTTCGCCCACCGGTTTGTCTGGCCCGGAGCCGGCCGGTGATGTCCAAAACAGCACCCCTCGCCGGTCGAATACCAAGTCATTGCAACCCCGTATCGGTTGATGGTCGTACTGATCCACCACCGTTGTCACCGTGCGTTCGCCATCTACACGGAGAATGCCGCGCTTCATGTCGGCGACCCACAAAGCGCCGTCGCAGTCGAACATCAATCCCGCGGAGACGCCGCCGGTGTTGGCGTACTCATGCTTCTGGTCGTCCACGATCCGCAGAATGCTGCCTTTCGGTGGCTCGACGCAAAACAATTGACCTTGAGGGTCAAGCGCCGGTCCCTCAGCCCCGTCGATGTCCTGCGCGATGCACACGAACTGACCTGCCGTTGTGGTCATGCTGTTTGGTCCCGTGCGAAGGCTGTCAGCTCAATCTTGATTCCGCTTCGAGGGCCAGCCTGCCTGCTGCCACCTCGGAATCATTCGCCCAGCCATGGATGGCCAGGGAGTGCAGCTTCATGAATAGACCTTCTTGCTCGATCAGTTGATCGTATTTGCCATCCTGCACGATACGCCCTCCCTCCAGCACAAGAATCCGATCAGCACGGCGGATGGTGCTCAGGCGATGGGCGATGATGAATACCGTCCGCCCCTGGAAGAGGACTTCCAAGGCACGCGAGATCAGGTGCTCGCTCTCGACAACCAGAGCGGAGGTCGGCTCATCGAGGATCACGAATCGGCTGTCCAGCAGCAGACAACGGGCGATCGCCAGGCGTTGCCGCTGACCTCCGGAAAGCCCTCGTCCACCGTCGCGCACCGGGTAATCCAAACCGCCCGGAAGCTGACAGACGAAGTCCCAGGCCTGGGCCTGTTGCAGGGCGTCGATCAACTGCGGCTCGGTGGCATCGGGCCGGGCATAGAGCAGGTTGGTGCGGATGGTTTCGTTGAACAGGTAGGGATCCTGGAGCACGACGCCGAACAGAGCGCGATAGTCGCGTAATGGGTATTGCCGCACGTCGCGACCATCCAGGCGGATGCTTCCCCGGTCGGGATCGAAGAATCGCAGCAGCAGGTTAGCCACGGTGGTCTTGCCGCTGCCGCTGGCCCCGACCAGTGCGACGGTCTGGCCGGCGGGTACGGTAAGCTCAAAATCGTGCAACACCAACCGCTGGCGGTCATAGCCGAAGCTGACCCCATCGAACTCAAGATCACCGCGGATCGTCGCCGGTAGCGGTGCGATCGTATCGGCGGCACGTTGTAATCCGATGGGGGTGCGCAACAGCGAGTAGAACTGGTCCATGCCCGCGCGAGCGCCGGCGATGTGGCCCCAGACGTCGGTCAGTGTGGCCACGATGGTGATGAACGTGGCCTGATAAGCCAGAAAAGCCACCAAGTCGCCCAGCGACAGGCCGAAGTCGAAGACGGCCCAGGCCCCCACCACCATGATGGCCCCGGTGACAAAGTGACCGGCCCCTTGCGTCAGCAGGTTCAACTGGAAGTTCTGTTTGGCCACCTCCAGGGATTTAAGCTGTGCCGGCCACAGGCGGGACTCGAACTCATCCTGCACGTGGTCCTCGATGGCCAGCGACTGGATGGTCTGCGTGCCGCGCAGGCGATCGACGATGTAGTCGGCGATGGCGTTCTGGGCGTCGATCGACTCGCGGGTGCGGCGGTAGATCCGTGGCGAGAGCCAACGACCCAGAGCCACGTACCCGACGCTGCCCAGCAGGACCACCGCGGTCATGGGCACGCTCAGCAGCAGGCAGCAAATCAAAGACGTCAACAGGGCTGTGATGTAAAGTGCCAGTTGCTTGAAGACCGTCTGCATGCAGCCGGCGAAGGCGTTGATGGCGCTGCCGAAGATTGACTGGTAGATGTAGCCCGAGGGGTACCGGCCGTGAAAGCGCAGCGAGAGCCGCTGCAGGTGGCTGAAGCCTTGGGTACGCAGGGCGAAGGTCAGTTTCTCCTGGATCAGCAGGATCTGGCGCATGGCCAGGTACCAGACGCCCATGCGCGCCACCTGCGCCAGCACAAACGCCCCCGCGATACCGAGGGCCAGGGTCATGCTGCGTCGGGCGATGGCCCCGTCGAACAATGCCTTGCTGAACAACGGCATCAGGCCGTAAGTTCCACCCGACACCGCGATCAAGGAGCAACCCAGCAGCGTGCGCCACCGGTGCGGCCGCAGGGTCGGCCAGAACAGTCTGACCAGTTCGATCAGGCGGTGCTCGTGAACCTGAAGCTCGTCGGTCGTCAGTGGCGAGTCGGCCTTGTCCGGCATGGCGATGGTTTATTCGATGGCGCGACGCCTCAGGCGGGAATCGGCTCCCAGTTCAACAGGTTTTTAGCTGTGCCCAGGTCGAATCGCCTGCCATCTCGCGTGCCATAGACGTTGATTGCGTAATGGCCGGATTGGTGGAACCGCAAAGCAGCCGCGAACAGTGCCCGGTTGGCCTGGGGACCAATCGGTGGCCCCCATACCGAAACACGGCCGGAATCGTGCGTCTCCTGCCATCGTGCCCAGTCATCCTCGTTCATCGGCTGGTTCAGGCGAAGCGAGATAATCGTAGCCTGTGGGTAGAGATCCGCGTAAACCTGGCAGAGGTACTCACCCACGCGTTTGCTTATACCATAGGTGTCGCGAGCGTCGGCCGGATCACGTTCACTCAGAGGGGTAGCTCTCGGACTTCTTACTGATGCGCCATAGACGCTCATGGAACTGACGTAGCAAAACCAGGACACACCGGCTGACAATCCGGCGGATAGGAAACGATACAGTCCTTTTACATTTACATCGAACGCAGGATCAATTTGACTGGCGGTTCGGCGATCGCCACTCCGGGAACCCAGGGGCATGTACAGGATGCCCTCCATACCTGCTATCGCGGTCTTGACGCGATCTTCATCGTTGACGTCAGCGAGGATGGTGCGGCCTTCAGCCCCTGCCACAGGCTGCAGGTCGTAGTGAACACATTCGTGTTCCGCTTCAAGTACCAGGCGGACAATACTACCAACGTATCCAGCTCCACCGACCACCAGCAGTTTCATAGTGTACCTCGTGCCTGAACGTTACGCACTATATCCCCGGCATTACGCTCGTCAATACTTGTTTTAGATGATTTCCGATGTGCGGGGGGTACTTATTTCATCGAGTTTCACCACCGTACCTTCATGCGCCGATTCGATCGCGGCGAATGCCACGCGGCTGGCTTGGATGGCGTCATCCACGCCGCAAACTTCTTGGGTGAACTCAGGGAGCAGCACCCCGACATCAAGAGCGAGGAATACAACGGCCGAACGCTGCACAGCTGGTCACGAACGCATGGTCCCAAGTAGATGGTACTGATCGGGGTCTTCGCCAGTCCGCAATTGATCGTGGTCGGCTCGGGGATCGCTGAAGTGCGCGCCGCACTGGATGTGATCGACGGCAATAAGCCCGGCCTCACGGCGGACTCCGAGTTGATGAAGGGTCAGACGGCTGATGTGCTGTTCTCGTCCCGCGCGTTAGATGTGCCAGCTGATTACCGAAAGATGACGCGCTGCCCGGTGCTGCGTGTCTCGCAGGCCGCCGAGGCACTGTGGACCGACAAGCAGGGCAAGATCACCGGCCAATACACGTTCATGGCTGACACGCCCGAACACGCCGCGAGCTTGAAAACGATCGCAGATGGCTTCGTGGCGCTGAGCATGCTTCGCTTCGGTGATTTGCCAGCCGTGAAGAAGCTCACCGGGGAGCTGGCCTACAGCGTGGACAACTCTACGTTCACCGTCTCGTGGAGCGCTACCATCGACGATATCATGGCCGCGATCGACGCGATCAAGGAGCGTCAGTGCCAGTACCAAGGGCAGAATGTTCAACGGACGCCTTCCCAATAATGCGGTCAACGCGAGTGACAAGTCGGGTCGTTTCGTGCCGGGCGTAACGGCTTATTTACGTTTGCGAATAGGAATCTGCACTTCACTGTACTTCCAGAAGTATGGGATGAAGGGACTGTTGTAACCAAGATAGCGCGGCGGGCCGGCGGCTTCGTAGGCAGGATGCTCAGCGAGCCACGCATGGAGTTTGGCCAGACCCCTGGTCAATGTGCTGTCGTTGTATCCGCCTCGGCTGCCGATGCTGATGACCTCGGCGGGCGGCACATCGCGCACTTGCACCGCTCCAGCTTCGCCGGTCGGACCGCGGTCGGGAATGTCATAGAGGAAGGACATTGATCGCATCTGCGGGTGGCCGTCGGTCTGCGTGTAGGTCACATCGACCGGCGCGGTCATGGCGATGTCGTTCTTGCTGATGTGCTCAAACAACGGGCGGAACATCGCGTTGGGCGATGCATCTGTTTGATCGGTGGTGATGATCGCCTCGCGGTAGGCGGGGTATTGCTTGATCTGAATCTGGCCGACAGGCGTGAACTCGGGCCAGCCTGCGGGAAGTTTGGCTTCCTTGAAGTACCAGACGCCTCCGTTGTTTCGCACGCAACCGACTATGAGGGTAAGCCCTCCGAAAAGGATGAGAATCAACGTAATTTTCAGTCCGCGGCGGAGGAATGTTTTCATGGAGGATTATAGGAGGGGAGTGAGACCAAGATCATCGGTGATGATAGAACGCCTTACGGTAGTTTGCTTCTCGTCTACCAGGGTATTCAAGCATGTCGATGCACTATCGCATCAGCATGTTTTGGCAGTACGGCCATCAAGACCACCATGCCCAGTGCTGCCGCGAGGGCCGATGCGTCGAGGATACCGACTTTAGCCCCAATACGGTTCAGTTACGAACGCGTGGATCCCAACCTGCCCAGTTGTCTTGGCGTGACTCATCAGGGAGCTTTCGATCACGATCCACATCTATAGCAGACAGCTAACTTCGCCACGCAGGACTGTAGTGCCACGATTATGTACGGCCATGACGACAAAAGGTTGGATGTGTCTGCGAACGCAGCGGCCATGTGTGACATCTGATGCCTTCGACGAAGGCATCATAGCGTTTGTATGCGTATCAACAGCCCGAGTGTGGCCGTCGTCAGGCATTCGGATCGAGAAACGCACAGCCCGACATGCTGAATGATTCGGTGTGAGCATCGGTTTGTTAACCGTCGGACCAAGCACTGATGGCCCCGCTCGTTGACATAGCGCCATCCGCAACCGGTTGCTGAAGATCGGCGCGCGAGTGACCATCACCGCCCGCAAAGTCTGGGTCTCACTGAGCCAATCGTTCTCGCTGCAAGAGGCCTTCGCGGCCGCCTATCGCCGCCTGATGCAACGGACCACGCTGCCGCTGGGGCCCTGATCACCGGCCCGTCAACCACTCGTCCTCTCCTCGACAACCCCACCTTCGAAGCCCTTGGCGCGACCACCGCGCCGACACCGCCTGCAACCACCCGCGACCCGACAACTCAACCGGCGTTACGAGCAGTGAGAAATACGGATTAGCAAGCTGAACTTATGCAAAGTTGCTGATATGAGTGCAAAAATCACCCACCACCATGAAGCTACGGTGTTGAAAGCGTCGCCGGTGACCCTTCGACGCGAAAGGGTTGGTGGTCAAGTCACAACGGCATCGGTCAATGCCAGAAGCCAAAAACGTTCACAAACAGCTTGTTTTGCAGTGCTATTCGCTCATCGGTCGGGATCGCACGGACGGTCATCCGTTACGTTCCATGTCGAATCACACGGCAACCACCGTCGGAACGCCAGAGGCGGTATTTCGGCCAACAACCGTGATTATCGGCATAAAAAGCCATTTTGCAAAAGTTTAGTTATCAAGGTCAAAGCCTGAAATATGTCACCACTTACGTTGCCCGCGTAATCATAAAAATCGGAAAATGAACCAGCCTCCAACAATTGCGCAAGTTTGTCGCGCGTTTAATTGTTTGATGGGTTGCGCACAGGGAGAGAGGTGACAGCAACAGCACTGGTCGATGGACTACCCGCGGCGTCAGTCGGCGCAAAGTATCGCTGCTGCAGGCGCAGGGCAACGTGGACCAGGCCGATCAGCACCGGCACCTCCACCAGCGGGCCGATCACGGTGGCGAAGGCCTGCCCAGAGTGGATGCCGAAGACCGCGATGGCGACCGCAATGGCCAGTTCGAAATCGTTGCTGGCCGCGGTCAGGGCCACGGTGGCGGTCTGAGGGTAGCGGCCGTTGAGCCAGCGGGCGGCAAAAAAAGTCAACAGGAACATGACCAGGAAGTACGCGGTCAGCGGTAGCGCCACCCGCAGCACATCCAGCGGCAACTGTACGATCTTTTCACCCTTGCTGCTGAACATCACCACGATGGTGAACAGCAGAGCGGTCAGCGTCAGCGGGCTGATCTTGGGAATGAACACCCGCTCGTACCACTGCTGATCCTTCAGCTTCAGACACAGCATGCGCGTGATCGCGCCCGCGGCCAGCGGAGTACCCAAATAGATCAGCACCGTCTTGGCGATCTGCCACGTGCTCACCTGCACCACCGCGCCCTGCAATCCCGTCAGCGGCAGCAGCAGCGTGATGAACAGCCAGCCATACACGCCGTACAGCAGCACCTGGAAGATGGCGTTGAACGCCACCAGACCGGCCGCCAGATCGCGGTCGCCGTCAGCCAGGTCGTTCCACACCAGCACCATGGCGATGCACCGCGCCAGACCCACCAGGATCAGCCCCATCGCATAGTCCGGCAGGTCATACAGCAGCACCACCGCCAGCGCGAACATCACCACCGGCCCGACAATCCAGTTGACCGCCAGCGACAACAGCAACACCTTCCCATGCCGGAACACGGTCGCCAGCTTCTCATAGCGCACCTTAGCCAGCGGCGGATACATCATCAGGATCAGACCGATGGCGATGGGAATGTTGGTCGTACCCACCTGGAAGCGATCGATGAACGTTTCGGCCCCCGGAAGTAAATATCCCAACGCCACCCCGACCGCCATGGCGATGAAAATCCACAAGGTCAGGTAGCGATCCAGCAGCGACAGTTTTCCAGCGATACGAATGTTCATGCGCCAATCCTTGCTGATTGTCATATTCTGATCAAGGCGCGGTGTAGATCATCCACCAGCCACCGACGATGACCAATGCTCCGCAGGCGCGGCGGACCCAGATGATCGCGCCCTTTCGCTGATTCCAGTCCAGATAGCGTTGCACACAACCGCTGGCCGACCCTGCCGCGACGATCACGGCACAGTGACCTATGCCATAGAGCAGTAACAGCGCCGCGGCCAGCACCGGGCGCGATGAACCAAGCGTGAATGTGACACCGAGCACGGGGGCCATGTAGGCGAACGTGCACGGCCCTAATGCAATGCCGAAGATCAGCCCCAACATCAGGGCCGCCAGCAGGCCGCGCCGCTGCATGGCCACCGTGGCCGGTCCGGGCAACGGCAGTGGGACCACGTCCATCAAGTGCAATCCGACAATGAAAAAGATCACCGCCACGCCGTAGCAGGCCCAAGGGCCGACGTCACCCGCCATGCGCCCCGCTGCGGTGGTCATCACGCCAATCGCCGCGATCGTCAGCAAAATGCCCAAGGCGAACAGACCCGCCAGGACAAATGCCCGCAGTGGGCTGATCCGACCTTGGCCGTGGATGAAGCCCACAATCAACGGGATGCTCGCCAGATGACACGGGCTGAGCAGTATGCTCAACACGCCCCAGACGAATGACGCCAGCATTGCCATGCCCGTCGAAGCGGACAAAGCGGCATTCAAACTTTCAAACAGTGATTGAATCACGAATCGGCTCCGGCCGGACCCTCGAAGTCGAAACCCAACTCGCGCCATTTGGCCAGGATTTCCTCTCGTGAATAGAACCCCTCGTGACGGAAAAGCTCGTGTCCCTCAGCGTCGTAGAAAATCTGGGTGGGGATGATGCGAATGCCGTGGGCCTCACCCGCTGTGGGATTCTCCCATACGTCAATGAAGGTCAAATCAAATCGGCCGTCGAAGTCTCGCTTCAACTGTTGGAGGATCGGCGCCATCGCCTTGCAGGGCACGCATTTGTCAGCCCCCAGGTCCAGCAATTGCGGCAAGGCACGTACAGGCGCAGCATTAACCGCAGCGGGATCGGAGTTGTCCGCGGCGGCGATCGGTGGCGTCGCGGTATCGGATGCCCGCTCTACGCTCGGCCGTTTCGCCTTCAACACCATCACACCGCCGACACCCGCCAGCAGGATGATCACCACCATGACTTTGGCGAAAGCGTTCACGCATCACCTCCCTGAAGCAACGGCTTGATCTGCTCAGGGTCCAGCACTTTGCCCGCCGATTTCACCTGGCCATCGACAGCCAGCGCCGGCGTGAACATCACCCCGAAGCGCGCGATCTCGTTGATCTGCGTCACCTTTTCAATGGTGTATTCCAGCCCCAATGCATCGGCGGCGGCCTTGACGTTCTCCGTCAACATCTGGCACTTGGGACAGCCCGTACCCAATATCTGCAACTTTTTCATAATGAATCTCCTTGATCATAAACATTCATGGTTTACATCACACCATCGGCTTTCACCGCATCGACTACGGCCTGCACCTGCGCCTCCGTCGCCCAGACGCCCTTGACCTTCTTGATACCCAGATCAGTGATGTGCAGGTGGCGGAATTTGGCCGCACCCACTCGCTGCATCACCGATCGAGCACAATCTTTGCTGCAGCCGTCGATTACCACGTTCTCGTCTGCGTCCTTCATCGCGCGAATCATCCCTTCGTCATCTCCACCCAAGCCCGCCAAGCAGGACATTGAGCCGAAACCTTCCGCCATCAGTCGCCTGGCAGCGCGATCGGCGATCTCGCCCACATTGGCCGATCCTGAGCAGGCCCATAACAGCACCTTTTTTGTTCCAGCACCGGACCCGGACCCGCAACCGCATCCACAAGAACAATTCGTCATGACTCATCCTTTACTCGGTGGACATACCACCGTTGCTGTCAACACTTGCGTTCTTCAGAAACACGCGCCATAGATCAGCCCGCAGATCGTCGCCATCACCACCACCAGACTCACGTACACCAAGGTCTTCTGCGATCCCATGATGCTCCGCAGCACCAGCATGTTGGGCAGCGACAGCGCAGGCCCCGCCAGCAACAACGCCAGGGCCGGACCCTTGCCCATGCCCGAGCCGATCAGTCCCTGTAGAATCGGCACCTCCGTCAGCGTGGCGAAATACATCAACGCGCCGGCCACGGAGGCCAATGCGTTCGCTCGCAGCGAGTTGCCGCCCAACGATTCGCTCACCCATGACGCGGGAATCACGCCCTCGTGGCCCGGCCGGCCCAGTAAAAAGCCTGACGCCAGCACGCCCAACAACAGCAGCGGCAGAATCTGCCTGGTGAACGACCATGTCAACTCGAACCACCTGCCCGCCTCACCGCCCTGTCGAATGGTGATGATCGACAGACTCACCACACCGGCCAGAAATGGAAGCATCGGCGTCTCGTGAAACACCATCGCCAGCGCCCCCGTCACCACTGCCGCCAGCGCCACTTGCCACCACTTCAACGAAAACCAACCTACCAGCATCAGCCCCAGCACCAGTGCAAAGCCCGAGGTAATCCACCACCGTGCCGCGAAAATCGCGTACCAGACGCCGCTCTCTTGCGGGGGCCGGCCCCAGTTGGCGAACACCAGGATGCCGATCATCGATGCGAAATAGAGAATGTTTTGCCACAGTGGGCGCTCGACCTGTGGCTCGGGGGTGTTGAACTGCGCGTCGGCTTTGCTCTTTTCTTCCCGGCGATAGATCATGTGCATCAGCAGTCCGATCACCACGCTGAACGCCACTGCGCCCACCGCTCGCGCGATTCCCAGTTCCATCCCCAGCACCCGTGCCGTCAAGACGATGGCCAACACGTTGATGGCGGGACCGCTGTAGAGGAACGCCGTGGCCGGACCCAATCCCGCGCCCATCCGCCAGATGCCGGCAAACAGCGGCAACACCGTGCAGGAGCAGACCGCCAGGATCACCCCGCTGACCGACGCCACGCCGTACGCCAGCGGCTTGGGCGCTCGCGGGCCGAGGTATCGCATCACCGATGCCTGACTGACGAATACGCCAATGGCGCCCGCAATGAAGAATGCAGGCAACAGGCACAGAATCACATGCTCCCGGGCGTACCATCGAGTCAGGGATAACGCCTCGCCCACCGCGTTGTCAAAACGTGGTGAATCGCTCGGCAACCAGAAACAGGCTGCGAATGCCGCCGCAATGGCGGCCAGCTTTTTCCATTCCGTGCGCCAGAACATCATGGTTCCCACATGCGACGCACTCACGGCGTCAACGGCTTTGCTCAACCTCAGGCTGGGATGACTCGTCCAACTCTGTCAGCCACTGCTCGATGCGGGCGAGAATCTCATCGCGCACGCGCCGGAACACCTCCAGCTTCTCATGTTCACTTCCGGTGGCGGCCGAGGGATCGTCGAACGGCCAGAACTGCCGCTGCCGTGCTCCGGGCCAGATGCGCGGACAGGTCTGGGACGCCTTGTCGCACACGATGATCAGGTGATAGATCGGCACACGTCCCAGGTACACCTCGATCCCCTTGGCCTTATGAGCTGAAATATCCACGCCCACTTCCGCCATCGCCTTGACCGCCAGCGGATTCAGCGCGCCCGGCTCGACGCCGGCGCTGTACACCTTGAAGCGATCACTTGCCAGATGCCGCAGCCAACCCTCCGCCATCTGACTGCGGGCTGAGTTGTGACTGCACACAAACAGCACTGAATTGATCAACGCCATGATGCGTCTCCCGATCGCTTGGGATCAGCCACCGCAACAGCAGTTTCTGCGGCGTTTGGCCGACACGTCCACACTGGTGATGTAATCGCCGGGCTGCGTATCTTGCGGCAATTGGGCGGCAATTTGTGCGAACAAAGGATCTGCGTTGCTCTGCAGGGCTGCGACATAACCGGGCTTTTGCGTGATGGTCACCTCGGTCAGGCCGGCCGCTTCGATGGCGGCCCGGTAGTCATCGATCAACACCGCCCCCGCCACGCAGCCGACCATAGCATCCACCATTTCGCGCACCGCCTGCGGTAGTTCTTTTTTCAGAGCGATGTCGCTGATCGCGGCGATGCCGCCCGGACGCAATACCCGCGCGATCTCACGCCAGACCTGCGACTTGTCCGGCGACAGGTTGATCACGCAATTGCTGATCACCACGTCCACGCTGCCATCGGCCACCGGCAGGTGCTCGATCTCACCCAGGCGGAACTCCACGTTGTCCAGCCCGCTTTGCTTGCGATACGACGCGATGTTGGCGCGGGCCTTGCTCAACATCTGCGGCGTCATGTCCACGCCGATCACGCGACCCTTGTCCCCGACCTTGGGACCAGCCAGGAACACGTCGAAACCCGCGCCGCTGCCTAAATCCAGCACCACCTGCCCCGACTTCAAGCCCGCAATCGCAGCCGGGTTGCCGCAACTCAAGCCAAGGTTGCTTTCAGGGATGGCCGCCAACTCCTGTGCTGAATAGCCGAGCTTTTCCGCCAGTTCGTCGGCCGACATGTTCTGCTTGGGCCGCGTGCAGCAGCCGCCCTGCACGGGCAGCGCCGTGCTGACCGATCCGCAGCACGAGGAGTTGGTCTCCGCGATGCGGCCGTAGTTCTCACGCACGATCTGTCGAATGGATTCACCGTCCTGACTCATGGGAGAGATCCTTTTAGGCTTGAGGCTTGGGGCTTGACAATTTCCTGCTTTCCTGATTTCCTGCGATTTCTGCGTTTCCTGCGTTCTCGTCACGTCGTCCCGCAATAACAGCCGGTCAGATCCTCCGGATCAGCGGCGCGGGCGGCGCAGCACTTGCGGACGTCGGCCGCGATGACCTTCGATCCTTCCAGATGCTCGGTGACCCAGCGCAGCGCCTGCCGCGCCGCCGGCGAAGCCTCCCGCCCGGGCAGTCGGTAGTAATGCCACTTGCCTTCCTTGCGCCGTTCCACCAGTCCCGCGGCATAGAGCAGGCTCATGTGCTTGCTGACCGTGGCCGGTGCCAGTTCCAGCACGCTGATGATCTGGCACAGGCACAGCTCGCCGCCGCTCAGGGCCATCAGCGCCCGCAACCGCGACTCGTCCGCCAGGGCCTTGGTGACCGCAAGGATGTCTTTCATGGCCGCACCTCGCTACGTCAATTCGCTAATTAACGAATTATAAGATGCCCGGCGAGCCTGGTCAATGCGAGCAGGGCAAATTTTGCACGCGAATGTCGAGGGCAGCGGGCATGCAGGAAACACATTCGTATAGCTCGAATCTACCGGCATTTACGACTGCGTTTATAAATTTTCTAAAAACACTTGCCCGCTCCAGCACCACCCGGTTAAGATGCGCACACATTTCGAATGTGGAGTAGAAAGATGAAGCTGCAATCCATCCCTGTCGCATTATCGTGCATGGCTCTCGCCTTTGCCTCAACGTCCGTCTCCGCCTACTACGTGACCACCGGCACCTACGATGCTGATCCAAACTTGAACGACGTCGATACCTCCGCCACCTTTGACGGGCCCAACACCATGTCCCTGGCGACCTTCACGTCACTGGTGGCCATCGCTTACAACGGCAACTACGGCGGGGTCATTGACTTCGACAATGGCTCACTCACCGACGGTAACACCATCGACGCTCGCTACGGCATATCACAAGCCAACAACATCACCATCACCGACGCAGCCGGCACCGGCAACTTCACCGCACCCACCACCAGCCCGTCCACCGCCATCTCCGGCTCCAATGCCAATTCCGCTCTCGGCCGCACCACCAACAACCATGCCTTCAGCGGCAACAGCTTCTACTTCACCTTCAATCCCGCCGATCAGGTCGTCGCCGTCGGCGCCACCATCCTCTCTAACCTCGTCATCTTCGGCTCCGGCGTGGGCAACGTCGGCGGTATCGCCCGTTACAACGACAGCACCTCCTCCGGCTACACCTACAGCAACGTAGGCAACGGCAACGGCGCCGACGACACCTTCTGGGGTTTCAAAGCCCCGGCCGGCAAATATATCACTCGCTTTGAATTGAGCATCACCAACGACGTTTACGTCGGCCTCGACGACCTCGGCTTCATCCTCATCCCCGAACCCGCCTCGCTGCTGCTGCTGAGCGCCCTTGCACCGGCGCTGCTGAGTCGCCGCTACCATTTAGGTCTTGGTGAACACACGGGGGGCCGCTCCCTCCCCACACCGAGGCATAAAGTACACGCAATGAAACAATGATATCCGCCATCATGTGTCCCATGGCACCATTTTCTCCCACAAATGGTTGTATTGTCGAGATCATTACCTTTATGTATCGATGAGGACGAAGGTAGAATCGAAGTAATACTCGGTTGGATGGAGATTAAAACCATGTCTGGAAATCAGTGGACCAAAGTTGGCTATCGCGCCCTTGTCATCCTTGCTTCAATAGCTTCGACGAGTCAAGGCTCAATTCAGGTGTTTCACGCCACATCGCCGTCAAATAACTCCGCATCCCGCTCGTCCTGGCTCACCGCAATTGGCCAGTCGCCGATGTACCTAATAGACTTCGAGACGGGGTTCTCCGACGGCCAGGACATTCACAATCAGACGCTTGCCGGCGGCATGATTGTCAGCGGCGCGAGCAACGCTGTTGCCACGGTCACCTCATCGACGTCGTCGCTGGGAGGTTCCAGCCCACTCGACACGCTGGCACTACGTTTTGACGACGATGCAGAACTCGACTTCTTCGCGAATCCGCTTGACTACATCGCGTTTTATGACATCAACGCCTTGGCGCCAGCGTTCACGATTCATTTCGTAGGGGGCAATTCTATCACCTACAATGGCACGGCGAATCAGACCATACCCCGGTTCACCGGGTTCTACCGCAATGATCAGCCGCAGATCGAGCGAGTTACCCTTGTCGGTGGCCGTTCAGTGGCTGACCCCAATTGGGGCATCGACAATATCGAATTTGGCACGATTGCTGTTCCAGAGCCAGCATTGTCCTGGCTCCTCGCGTTAGGGGGAACACTAATCACGTGGCAGCGCAAGCGGATTCGTTCGGAGGGGAGGATCGGGAGATAACAGGGGATCGTCTATCAATAAAATCCTGGTTGGCCCAGTATACAACTCTTGCACTCACATGCATCATGTTGTTGGATGTATTGGCCATCAGACCCGCTCAGTCAAGAGGTCTGTCAAGGGGACGGTTTGAGTTTCCCCGTCATGCGTTCGATCCGGTTGTCTGCGGCGGGAATGCACCAATCTCAGCGATCATTGAACCGCGCGGTCAAGCTGACCAGCGCCTGGCGCACATCTTCCAGCGTGCCGATGGGCACGTACATCTGATAGCGATACGGCCCGGGCGCAATGCCTTTGTCGTTGTGCACGCGGAAGACGCAGTTCCATTTGACCACCTTCTGCGGCACGAAGCGAAACCGGCCATAGCCATGTTTCTCGAAGCCCGCTGCCGGTTGATCGGGGCTGAACACGCCCATGGCGAAGCGGCCGTCGCGCGTGGACAGCACCACCGGGCAATCCTGCTCGCCGGGGCCGTCGTCCAGCGCCAGCATCATGCCGGTGGCGGAATCGAACTTCCAGAACCTGCAGAACTCCGGCGGCATGTAGCCGGTCAACGCTTCGAACTGGGCGTGATTGTGTCGCTCGCCCTGTGGCACGGTGAACGTGACCTGGTAGTCGAGCACGTTGTCCATGTCTTTGTAACCGATGCGCACGCGCTTGGTGACCTGGTGTTCCGAGAGAGCTTTTACGTTGAGTGCCGGGTGACCTTGTGATTTCTGGTCGGGCGTCAGCCAGAAAGCCATCCGCGTGGTGGTCTGCAATTCACGGCCGCGAGCACGCAGGCTCAGGAGTCGGCTGGTGGACGCATCGCCTCGACCATCCGTGTGTGAGCCGGCCTCGGTGGGGTTGTAGCACTCGGCCCAGAACCGGCCTTCACGGGCACAGTCGAAGCTGCACGCCGACTGCAACTGTCGGCCATGATCCAAACTGTTGATTAATTCCTTGCCGTTCCAGGTCAGCGAGTCAATCGCTCCCGCCAGGCGCGACGTGGTGGTGATGACAATCTCCGATCCGCCCGCCTTGCCTCGAATTTGCGCGTCCCCGCTCGGCGGCTCTTTCGCATCGCCGGCCAACAAACCGCAACCTGCCAGGCACAGCGAGCAGACCATCAGAAATTGCCGGTGCATGATGACCTCCCTCTATGGCAACAGGCGTCGTACGCAACACAACGCGTCGCAGGCCTTCTGTTCATCCAAGCTAAAGAGCAGAGAGAAATGATGCAAACTGCGTGAGAACGTCGTGCGAACAAACCGGCCTCGTTCACTGCACATTTTCCCGCTTTCATCTCGATCAGTCACGCAGCCGCTCCAAAGACAGATGAAGGAGCACGCCGATACTGCCCAGCCCCCCGCCCAGCGCCTCGCCCACCACCGCACCCCAGAACGTCGCAAAACCGCGCGGCTCGACCTGCCGCCATGGCGATGCGGTCAAGGTCCAGCTTGCCGAACAGGGGTAACGACTTTTCCGCATTGAGTTTGGTCAGTTCATCAATGGCAAAGGAGACGTCGCGGCAGCGCTGCTGCAACTGCTCGAAGGT
>JADLFV010000009.1 GCA_020849625.1 Phycisphaeraceae bacterium | reverse complement strand
CCTGCCGCACCCGCGACGCTTTGTGGAGCACCATGCAATCGGTGCTGGACCAAGTCACCGCCGCCGACGCCCAGCACTGCTTCACCCACTGCGGCTACACGCTACACTTGGAATAGGAATGCTCTAGCAGCACATTCCGGCCGCTCAATGAGCTACTCCCGCATCCAGTCCCAAGCAACGGCTCAGGCGCATTTATCTCCGCACGGAAGCTGCGATCACGGGGCTGGTTGAGCGGAATTTAGATCGAGTAGGGCCAATCTCCCGGCGAGGCGTAGCTCGCCAGCATCCAGGGTGGAGGGGGTGGTTTGGACGATTCCAATGTTTGAACCTACAATCCGCCTCCTGACGCAAAGCTGGCGGACCAGATGCCTTACGAACTGAAACCCTTCGACGTGGACGTGGAGACGACCCCTTACCTGGAGGACGCCTCTGCGTCCGCTACCGCCACTTCCGGGGGCGATCGCTGGACCCTCAACTTCGGCCCGCAGCACCCGGCCACGCACACCACGCTGCGCCTGGTGCTGCAACTGGACGGCGAACGCGTCGTCCGGGCCACCCCGCACATCGGCTACCTGCACTCCGGCTTCGAGAAGCTGGCCGAGACGCTCGACTACAACCAGTACGTCACCATCGTCAGCCGGATGAATTACATCTCGCCGATCAGCAATGACATCTGCTGGCACCACGTGGTCGAGAAGCTCTTTGACATCGACCTGACGCCGCGCTGCAAGGTGGTGCGGACGATTCTGGCGGAGCTTGGCCGCATCCAGGACCACCTGTTGTGCATCGGAGCCGCGGCGTTGGACCTGGGGGCCTTCACGGGCTTCCTCTACGGGTTCAATGAGCGTGAACGCATCTACGACATTATGGATTACATTGCCGGGCAGCGCTTCCACCCGGACTACACCCGCGTGGGCGGCACCATGCAGGAACTGCCCGATCAGGCCCAGTTCCAGCGCCTGGTCAAGCTGTTCATCAACGAGCAGCTTCCCCCGGCCATCAACGACATCGAAACGCTGCTGAACAAGAACCGCATCTTCCGTGAGCGCACCGAGCAGGTCGGCGCCATCAGCCATGACGAAGCGATCGCCTGGTCGCTCAGCGGTCCCATTGCTCGGGCAAGCGGCGTCAAGCGCGACCTGCGCAAGGATGAGCCGTACCTGTGCTATGCCGACAACTGGGACGGCCAGGGCGCTGAGGCGGTCAGCTTCAAGGTGCCCATCGCCACCACCGGCGACTGCCTGGCGCGTTACCTGGTGCGCCTGGAAGAGGTCAAGCAGTCTCGGGCCATCATTGCCCAGTTGATTGACAACCTTCCGGGGGGCCCGATGAACGCCGATGACGACGCCAAGGTTCACAAGCCGGACAAGATGAGCGTGTACGGCTCGATCGAAGGTCTGATCCAGCATTTCGAGCTGGTGATGACCAACCGCAAGTGGACCTGCCCCGTGGCGGAAGTTTATGGCGCCAACGAGACCGCCAACGGTGAGTTGGGCTTTTACATCGTGGCTGACGGTGGCCCGGTGCCGTGGCGCGCCAAATGTCGGCCGCCGTCGTTTATCAATTATGCGGTCTTCCCGCGCTTGATGGAAGGCCACCTGCTGGCGGACGTGCCCGCGATCCTGGGGTCGCTGAACGTCATTGCCGCGGAGTTGGATCGATAAGATGAAACTCGAAATCCGAAATTCGAAACTCGAAATAAGCTCGAAACTCCAAAGTCGCAATGGGGGCGAGGCAGGTCTGCTACATGTTTCTGGCTCGGGATTGATTTCGAGTTTCGAGTTTCGGATTTCGAATTTCGGAGCGTAGCGACGCATGGCCTGGATCACCAAAAATTCAGTCGCCCCTATCGAGCGGCGTAATGAGCCTTACCTCAGTGACGAGCTGAAGCGCAAACTCACCGATGAAGTGCTCACGCGCTATCCCACCAGGCGGGCCGCCACCATGCCCGTGCTGCACGCTTTGCAGGAAGAGCACGGCTGGTTGCCCGCCCAGGCCATCGAAGAAGCGGCCGCGTTCCTGGAAGTGTCTTCCGCCGAGACCATGGACACCGCCAGTTTCTATGAGGAATACTGGCTCAAGCCCAAGGGCAAGTACGTGATCTGGGTCTGCCAGTCGCTGTCCTGCGAGTTGCTCGGCCATCAGCGCCTGATCGACGCCCTGCGCAACAAGCTGGGCATCGAGGTGGGCGAAACCACACCGGACGGCAAGTTCACCCTGGTGACCGCCGAGTGCCTCGGCTCCTGTGGCAGTGGGCCCTGTGCCTTGTTCAATGAGAAACTGCACGAGAACCTGACGGTGGAGAACCTCGACCGCATCCTGGATTCACTGGCATGATGGAGAAGCCCACGTTTTCAAAACGTCGGCTTCAGGTGATATGAACCTGCTGCACAAATTCTGCCGCGACGTAGGCCTGATGATCCACCACATCATCAAGCCCCCCGGAAGTGGAAATGAAAAACAGCAGATCAGCAGGAAGGTCGAAGAGAAGAAGTTGAACGACAACGTCACCCTCCGCCGCACCACCATCGAAGAGATCGAAGTCAAGCAGGACCGACAAGACTAAACAATCAAAAATCCTCAATCCAAAATCAATAATTCCCATGCCCCTTTACGAACCCGTACTCTGCAAGCGCATTCCCACCCCGCCCTGGGGCGAAATATCCGACCGCAAACTGGTCACGTACCAACAGTATGTCGAGACCGGCGGCTACAAATCCCTGGATAAAGCCCTGCAGATGCAGCCCAAGGAAGTGGTGGACATCGTCAAGGCCGCCGAACTGCGCGGTCGCGGCGGGGCGGGTTTCCCTGCCGGCGTCAAGTGGTCCTTCCTGCCGCCGGAAGACGGCAAGCCGCGCTACCTGGCGATCAATGCTGACGAATCGGAACCCGGCACGTTCAAGGATCGCATGCTGATCGACTTCGATCCGCACATCGTGATCGAGGGCATCGCCATCTGCATGCACGCCTGCCGCCTGGACACCAGCTACTTCTTCCTGCGCGGCGAATACCACCATCAGCGCGAAGTGATGGAACACGCCATCCGCGAGGCTTACGATCACAGAATCTTCGGCCCCGGATCGAAGCTGGGCAAGATCAACGACCGCTGGCCGCAGCTTTACCTGCATCGCGGGGCGGGGGCCTACATCTGCGGCGAGGAGACGGGCCTGCTGGAAGCATTGGAAGGCAAGCGCGGTTGGCCGCGCATCAAGCCGCCGTTCCCTGCCGTGGCCGGCGCCTTCGGACGCCCGACCATCATCAACAACGTCGAAACACTGGCCTGCGTCACGCCCATCATCGAACACGGCGCGGACTGGTTCAAGAGCATGGGCGTTCCACCCCCGGCAGGCTCGGCCCCCGGCACCCCCGCCAGCTTCGGGCCTAAGCTCTACGGCGTCAGCGGTCACGTCAACCGTCCCGGCGTCTATGAAGATGAGCTGGGCGTCAAATTGTCCGACCTGATCGAAGGCCTTTGCTGCGGTATACGCGGCGGTCGCAAGTTCAAGGCGGCCATTCCCGGCGGGATCTCCATGGGCGTACTCAGTGCCGATGAATATGAAGCTGTGCTCGACTTCGACGTCGGCCGCAAACACAACTGCCTCGGCTTGGGCACGGCCGGCGTCATCGTCATGGACGAAGGCACCGACATGGTGGCCGTGGCCCGCAACATCGCCCGCTTCTTCGCCCACGAAAGCTGCGGCCAGTGCACCCATTGCCGCGAAGGCACCAACTGGATGTACCGGATGCTCACCCGCATTGAGACCGGCGAAGGCACCACGCGCGACCTGGACCTGCTGCTGGAACTGTCCGGCTCCATGGGCATGATGCCCGGCAACAACATCTGCGGCTTGTCAGATGGCGCCAATTGGGCCATTCGCACCATCGTCAACAAGTTCTTTGACGAGTTTGAAACCCGCGTCACCCGTGAGCGCGGGGTCTCGCTGGCCGTGGTCAGTTAACGTCTTGTTTAGCGGGCGAGCTTGCTCGCCTCAACGCGGAGCAAGCTCCGCAGCTAAACGGATGCCGTGCGATCTCACGGCTGCATCCTGGGCGTGGCGGTGATCTTCACGGGCTGAATCGGGGTGACGGTGACGACGCCGGGCGGCAGGTCGAGTTGGGGTATGAAGGACACCTGATTGTCGTTGCTGGGGTTCTGAAGGCTTTCGCTGGTGGGGCGGATGTAAGCGCCGACCTTGAAGTCGCCTTTGATGATCTTCTCAATCTCCTTGCTGGGGCCGTTGACCACCACGTCGGTCAGGAACAGGGCCTCGGTGGGGATCTGCAGATCGAACTGCCGCAGCAGCACGGGCGAGACACGGTAGTCGATGGAGATGCGGCGGATGGTGTAGGACTCGTTCTTGCTCTGCAACGTGAAGGTGACGTTGGCGGACTTGGGGTTGATGCTGAAGTTGCTCTTCTGGAAGTCATCCGCTTTGTCCAGAACTGACTGGGCAAGGGTCAACTGCACGGTACGGGTTTCGGGAATGCCTTCCTTGACTGCGGTCATCTGGGCGGCGGAGAGCGGGGCGATGACCGCGGCGTTTTTGACCAGACCGGCCATGCTCTGGGGCAGACTGACGGTGGCTTTTTCCAGTTCGGGAATCTGCACGTTGGCCAGTTCCAGGTCATCGTCCCAGTAGGGAACCACCGGCAGCGCCACATCGACCAACTGCTCGATGTGAACGGTCTGTTCAGGGGGCGAGACCAGTTGCAGGTTCAGTCCAAGGTCCTTGATGGCAGAGTCGCGCACCAGGGCGAACAGGTCCAGCGGGCGGGTGCGCGGCGAATCGGCGGGTGGCAGGCTGACTTCGATCTGAAGCGGATGCTCGCGGTAGCGGTAGTCGAACTGGCGCTGCTGGCTGTTGGAGGCGCGGTAGGTGATGGTGAGATTGGAAATGACGTTCGGTTCGATGATCAGGTTCTGATTGGCGGGCGCTACCAGCTTGATGCGAATCTGCTGGGTGTAATCGTCCACGTTCTGAGCGTCGGCGTAGAGCCAGACCAGCACCGAGATGACGGTGACGATGATGAAGGTCTCGATCTTCTGCAACCACTGGCCGGGCATGGCTCAAGCGCTCTCCTTGGGTGCGGCCTCCAGGCCGTTGTCCGGTTCGCGTGGGGGCATGAAAACCTCTCCCAGGCCGCGGGTGAGGATGGGGCGCAACTGGTCGATGGTCAGGCCACGGCGCAGCTCGCCGCGCTCAGCCAGGCTGATGGTGCCGGTCTCCTCGCTGACGACGATGATCAGGGCATCGGTTTCCTGCGAGAGGCCGATGGCAGCCCGGTGGCGCGAGCCCAGTTCCTGAGGCAGATTATCAGCGTCGGTCATGGGAAACTGCACGCCGGCGGCGATCATGCGGTCGCCGTGGATCACCAGGCCCATGTCGTGCAGGGCCGAGCCGGGCCAGAAGATGGTCTTGAGCAGGTCGCGGCTGACTTCGGCATCCAGTCGCGTGCCCAGATCCACGATGCCGCGCAGCCCGACCTCGCGCTCGATGGCGATCAGGGCGCCGATCTTGTTGCGTGCCAGGTACTCGACCGCTTCGAGGATTTCGACCACCACGCGGGCGCGGCGGACGCCACCTGTGCGGAACAATCGCGCCTCGCCGATGCGCACCATGGCTCGGCGTAGCTCGGGCTGGAACACGATCACCAGGATGAACGCCGCCAGGGTCATGAAGTTCTGATAGAGGAAGCTTAGCCGTTCGAATTTGTTTTCCCGGCCGAGGATCTGCACGCTGAGGGTGCAGATGATCAGCAGCACAGCCACGCCCTTGATCACGCGAGCCCCGCGCGTGCCGCGCAGGAAGCGCACGATCAGGTAAACCACCACCCAGATGACAGCCAACTCCGTCAGCACGACCCACGGTTCGGTCCGCAGGTAATTGCTGACGCGGTCGATGATCTGAGATAGCGATTCCAGGAGGTTGTTCACGGCCGATCCCAGGCGATAACCACAGCGTTCATGCCCTCACGATTCTATCGACCACCCGGCTTCTTGCCATGTAAAAGGCATCCTCTGTCCGGTATTCCACGGACGGCCGATAAAGTCCACCGCCCAACGTCGCGATGGATCGGTCGCTATACTGGCTCCTCCATGATGGCTGCCAACCAGAACAAATCCGTCGCCCAACGCCTCGAACGCATGCGGGCCAACATCCGCTCCTGCTTCCTGGGCAACGCCCAGGCGGTCGATCGCGTGATCATCTGTCTGCTGGCCAAGGGGCACCTACTGATCGAAGATGTTCCGGGGGTGGGCAAGACCATGCTGGCGACCAGCCTCGCTAAGTCCATCGACGGGACCATGAGCCGCATCCAGTTGACGCCCGACATGCTTCCTGCCGACGTGCTGGGGGTGACCGTCTGGGACCAGAACAACAGCGACTTCGTGTTTAAGCCCGGGCCGATCTTCTCCAACATCGTTCTGGCCGACGAAATCAACCGCACCACGCCGCGAACGCAATCAGCCCTGCTGGAGGCGATGAACGAAGCCCAGGTGTCCATCGACGGACACACCCGCAAGCTGATTCAGCCGTTCATCGTCATCGCCACGCAGAATCCCTTCGAGTTCGAGGGCACCTACTTCCTGCCCGAGAGCCAGCTCGACCGCTTCCTGATCCGCATCCGCCTGGGCTATCCCTCGCAGGAGGATGAGGTGCGCATCCTGCAGATCGATCCGGCCCGCACCGCCCTGCCGGAGATCGAGCCGGCCATGACCAGCCAGCAACTGGTGGAGATTCAGAACGAGGTCGAAACCATCGAGATCGACCGGGCGCTGCTGGATTACGTGGTCGCCATCGCCGACGCCACCCGTCGCAACGATCAACTGGAGATCGGCGTCTCCCCCCGCGGCGCACTGGCGTTGACCCATGCCGCCAAAGCCACCGCTCTCTACCACGAGCGCGATTACGTGGTGCCCGACGACATCGTCTCCAACGTCGTGCCGGTGTTCGCCCATCGCGTCATCAGCAAGTCGTACATGCACGACGCCAACGGCTTGTCCAACCACCAGGTCATCCAGCAGATTCTGGAGACCGTCCCCTCGCCGGTTTGAGCCGGCCGTGCTTCTTGCGCGTTCGGCCATGTCCTACATGCCAAGCCCGTACCCCGTGACCTTCACCTACCGGCCGATGCCGGGATTGGTGACGTGGCTCTACAGCCTGATAGGCACGTCGATCGGGCTCTATGCCCTGGCTCTGGTGACCAAAACGCTGGTGATCTACTTCCAGCCGGCGATCATTCAGATGCAGCACATGAGCATGGCTGAGCAGATGGCCCAGATGCAGCGGTTTCCGCCGGATCAATTGCTGGCGGTGATGGGCATGAGTTGCACGAGTTGCGCGGACCTGGCAGTGCGTGCGGCCGGTTATGTGCTGTTTCTGATCTGGATCTATCGGGTGGCGGTCAATGCCCGGGCCCTGGGTGTGTCGGGGCTGCGCTTTTCACCGCAGACCTGCGTGATCTGCATGTTGCCGCTGATCAACCTGGTGATGGCGCCGCTGGTGTTAATGGAGCTGGCCAACGCCCACGACCGATCGGGCGGCAGAGCGGGCAGGCTGGCCCTGGGCTGGTGGGCGAGCATGCTGGGGGCGGTGGTGATGAGCATGATCATCGCGGTGGCGATCAATCCGCAACTATCCAACCGACCGGATTTGCTGCTGCCGCTGAGCGCGGGGCAACTGACCTTCGGTGTCGCCCATCTGATCATCGCACTGCTGTTGGTGCGTCGCATTCAACAGGCCCAGACCGCAGCGGCGGGCAACTGGCAGCCTGCCAACAGTGACACCGGCGCCTTGCGCGAGCCTTGGGATGATTGAACCGCCAAGACGCCAAGAGCGCCAAGAAAGATACAAAGAAACAATCAGAAAGCGCAGTTTTCGCAGATGAGGAGGTTTTGAATCTGCGCAATCTCTGGTTTCTGTTTATCTTGGCGCGCTCTTGGCGTCTTGGCGGTTCATTCCCTACACATTGAAATACTTCGCCTGCGGGTGATGCACGATGATGGCGCTGGTGGATTGCTCGGGGTCGATTTGATGGTTTTCCGTCAGCGTGCAGCCGATGCGGGCGGGGTCGAGCAGGCGGAAGAGGATGGCCTGATCGCTCAGATCGGGCACGGCCGGGTAACCGAAGGAATAGCGCGAGCCGCGATAGTGCTGGGTGAAAAGCTGGCGGACGTCGGGCGAATCGTCGCCATCGATGCCCAGCTCGGTGCGCATGCGCTTGTGCCAGTATTCCGCCAGGGCTTCGGCACATTCGACGCCCATGCCGTGGACGTAGAGGTACTCGGTGTAGTTGTTCTGCTTGTAGAGTTGCTGTGCGAGTCTGGAAACCTCGCTGCCCATGGTGACGCAGCTTAGGCCGATGACATCGGCCTGCTTGTCACTGTCATTCACGCTGCGGAAGAAGTCAGCGACGCACAGGTGCTGTCGGCCCTGCTGGCGTGGCCAGGTGAAACGCTCGATCTCGCGATGCGGATCGTCGGGGGCATAGATGATCAGGTCATTGCCCTGCGAGCGGCAGGGGTAGTAGCCGTAAACGACCCTGGGCTGAAGAACGCTTTCGTCGCGCAGCCTGGCTTTGTAGTGCTCAAACAGCGGCTGCACTTTCTCGGCAAGCAGTTGTTCGTATTCCGCATCGCTGAGTTTCTGTTTGCGGAACTGCCACTGGCCTCGGAAGAGGGCGACGGTGTTGATGTAGGGATAGATGTCGTCGAGGGGGACGGACTCGACGACGCGCGAGCCGAGGAAGGGGGGCGTAGGGGGCACGACTTTTTCGAGAACGGGTGCTGAAGCACCCTCCGCCGGGGCTTGTTTGGATTGCATTTGCGCGAGCTTTTCGTCGGTGGCGGCTCGTTTTTGCAGTCGCTGGGCGATCTCAGCATCGAGTTGGGCGGCTTTGCCCGCCTTGAGCTGGTCCATGATGCGCAGGCCTTCGAAGGCGTCAGTGCCGTGATAAACCTTTCCGCGGTAGATATTGCGCAGATGGCTCTCGCAGTAGTGACGCGACAGGGCGGCGCCACCGAGAATAACGGGGCATGTCACATCCTGTTCGTTGAGTTCCTCGATGTTTTCCTGCATGACGTTGACGCTTTTGACCAGTAGGCCGGACAGCCCGATGGCGTCGGCGCCGGTCTGGCGGTAGGTGTCGATGATCTGATTAACGTGGACCTTGATGCCGAGGTTGTGAACGGTGTAGCCGTTGTTGGTCAGGATGATATCGACGAGGTTTTTGCCGATGTCGTGCACGTCGCCGCGCACCGTGGCCAGGACGATCTGCCCCTTTCCTTTGCCGCCCCCGGAAGTGTGTTTTTCCATGTGGGGTTCAAGGTGGCTGACCGCCTGCTTCATCACCTCGGCGCTCTGGAGCACGAAGGGTAGCTGCATCTGTCCGCTGCCGAACAGTTCACCCACGGTTTTCATACCGTCGAGCAGATGATCGTTGATGATGTCGAGGGCAGAGTATTGCTGCAGCGCCTCGTCGAGCGTGGCAGCCAGGTTTTTCTTTTCGCCGTCGATGATGTGGCGGCGCATGCGCTGCTCCAGCGGCAATTGCGCCAGATCATCCCTGGCCGATTGCGCAGCGGCGTCTGCGGGGAACAGATCGATGAAGATCTGCAGCGGGTCTATACTCATGCTCCCGTCTGCAAGTTTGTTCCCACCTTCCGGGGGACGGTTGTAGATCAGGTTGCGGGCGGCGTTCCATTGATTGTCGGGAATGCGATTGCGGGGCAGGATTTTACTGACGTGCAGGATGGCGCTGGTCAAGCCAGCTTCGACCAGTTCGTGCAGAAAAACGCTGTTGAGCACTTGACGAGCGGCTGGAAGCAGACCGAAGCTGACGTTGGACAGGCCGCAGGTGATCTGGCAGTTGGGGAAGCGCTGCGCGATGCGGCGGACGCCTTCGATGGTTTCCAGGGCGGAGCGGCGATCCTTTTCCATGCCAGTGGAAATGGGCAGCACCAGCGGGTCGAAGAGGATGTCCGACTCATCGAGGCCGTACTTTTCGGTAGCGAGCTGATGCATTCTCTCCGCAATCGCCAACTTCCGGGTGGCGGTGCGGGCCATGGCTTCCTGCGGGTCTTCATCGATGGACCCGAGCACGAGCCCGGCGTTGTATTTTTTCGCAAGGGCGCAGAGTCGCGCGAACTTTTCTTCGCCGTCTTCGAGATTGGCGGAGTTGATGATGCACTTGCCGCCGGCCGCCTTGAGCCCCGCTTCGATGGTGGCCGGCTGGGTGGAGTCGAGCATCAGCGGAGCGTTGACCTGGTTGACCAGCTTGCTGACGATGGTGCGCATGTCGGCGGCGTTGTCGCGCCCCGCATAGTCCACGTTGACGTCGATGATGTGCGAACCTTCGCGCACCATCTCGCGGGCCAGGGACATGATCTCGTCCCAGTCTTCATTTTCCAGCAGTTGTTTGAACTTGCGTGAGCCGGAGGCGTTGGTGCGTTCGCCGATGTTGAGGATGCTGGCATCCTGGCGATACTCGACCGCGCCCATGAGCGAACTGAGGCTGGGTTTCCAGGGCTTTTTGGTGATTTCGGCCGGGGCAACGTCGCGTCCGACGGCTTCGATCAGCCGGGCGATGTGATCGGGCGTGGTGCCGCAGCAGCCGCCGACGATGTTGATCCCCAGCGTGCGCACGTACTCAGCCATCTTCTCGGCGAAGGGCTGCGGTTGCAGAGGAAAAACGGTTTCGCCATTGACCAGCGAGGGAATACCCGCGTTGGGAAGCAGGCTGATGGGCTTGTGCCAGTTGGCGGACAGGTAGTGCAGGTGCTCACTCATCTCGACGGGGCCGGTGGCACAATTGAGTCCGAGACTGAAGATGGGATACCCGCGCAGGGCCGCCACGACGCCGGCGATGTCGGTGCCGATGAGCGTAGTGCCGAACTGCTCGATGGTGACCTGCACCATGATGGGCACGCCCCCGGAACCCCCGGAAGTTGCATCAACGCAGGGCGTCAGGTTCTTTCCCTTGAGCACTTCGAGCGCTGCATTAACCGCACACTTGACTTGCAGGATGTCCTGTGCGGTTTCGATCAGCAGGGCGTCGGCGCCCCCCGCCAGCAGGCCGCGCACCTGCTCGGCGTAACTGGCAGCCATGGTGTCCCAGTCGATCTGGCCGAGACTGATCAGCCTGGTGCCCGGGCCCATGGACCCGACGACGAAGCGCGGTTTGTCACTGGTAGTGAACTTGTCACACGCAGCCCGGGCTACCTCGGCGGCGGTGCGATTAAGCTCGAACACGCGATCAGTCAGGTCCTGGTCGGCCATGGTGTGGACGTTGGCGTTGAAGCTGTCGGTCTCCACGGCATCGCAGCCGACGGCCAGGAACGACTCGTGAATGGACTGGATCAGCTCAGGCCGGGTCAGCAGCAGCACCTCGGTGCAGTTTTCCCGGCCGAGGTAGTCCTTTTCCAGGTCCAGGTGGGGCAAACTGTGGATGGCGGTGCCCATCGCCCCGTCCAGGAACAGGACACGCCGGTGGCAAGCTTGGGCGAAGGGGTTCATGGGGTCGTTTTCACGGTTCAGGTTACTTGTTTTTCGGCGGACAGGCTATCCATCCTTTTATCCGGATTAAAAGATAATAGAGTCGTTCTTGCAAAAAGCAAACAGAGGGTTGTTAGCATTTTGCGCGTCGGTGACCTCGCTAAGCCGATAGGACGTAGGCAGTTAGTAGGACGGCGCGGCCAAGCCGCGACGCTTCGTAGGGATGCCGTATTTTGCGGGTGCTTACCGAACCTCGAATTCCGATACCCGATACCCGAACCCCGAAACCCGATTCCCATGACCTGGTGGCAAGCATTGATCCTGGGCCTCGTCGAGGGGCTGACCGAGTACCTGCCAGTCAGTTCCACGGGGCACCTGATCCTGGCTCAGCGGGCGATGGGGCTGGAGGGGGGTGCGGCCGATGCTTACGCCATCTGCATCCAGTCGGGGGCGATCATCGCGGTGCTGGGATTGTACTACCGCCGGGTGCGGCGGTGCTGCGTCGGTTGGCTGCACAAGGCCAAGCTCATCAAGCAACCGGACCAGCAGGGCTTTCAACTTGGGCTCAACATCCTGGTGGCGTTCATGCCGGCCGCGGTGGTGGGTGTGCTGTTTGATGAGAAGATCGAGCAATACCTGTTCGGTCTGTGGCCGATCGTGGCGGCCTGGTTCTTCGGCGGGGTAGTGATCCTGGCGGTGGCGTGGCGGCGCAAAGGCAACGCCGGCAGCAACAGTGGAACGAATTTGGAGTCGATCACCTGGCGCATGGCGCTGGCGATCGGGATGATTCAGTGCATCGCCATGTGGCCAGGCGTGAGTCGATCACTGGTGACGATCGTGGGCGGCGTGCTGGCGGGCTTGTCACTGAGCGCGGCCGTGGAGTTCAGCTTCCTGCTGGGTGTCGTTACGCTGCTGGCGGCGACGGTCTTCAAGATTCACGATGCCGGACCGGCGATGCTGGAGGCCTACGGCTGGCAGCCGATGATCCTGGGTACGGTGGCGGCATGGCTATCGGCGGTGATCGCCATCAAGTGGATGGTGGCCTATCTCAAGAAACACGGCCTGGCCATCTTCGGGTACTACCGCGTGGCGATCGCGATCGTGGTGGCGGTGCTGATTCTGTCGGGTGTTATCGTGCAGATGTCGTGACCCGCGGCATACGAAAGATCCACGTAATGGCTCAGAAGTTTTTGCGCACGATGGGCACGATGTAGTCGTGGGGATTGGGCGGAGCGGGGGCCGGGGCCTCCAGCTCGGGAACGCCCGGCAGTTCGCGGATCATGGCGATCTCGTCGCAGTGTTGGTTCTTGGGGCAGCGCACGCATTCGCTCCACACTTTCAGCGGCAGATTCTGGCGGTCAACCACTGTGAAGCCGATCCGTTCGAAGAACGCTCGCTCGTAGGTCAGGCACATCACCTTGCGGATGCCCAGGGTCTCGGCTTCGTCGATGCAGGCCTCGACCAGTTTGCGGCCGACACCCTGACCACGGTGCTCAGGCGCCACAGCCAGGGCGGCGACTTCAGCCAGGTTGGCCCAGACGATGCTCAACCCGCAGACGCCCGCCACGTGGTCATCAATCTGGGCGACGTGGAACTCGCGCAGGTTCTCGTAGAGCATCGACAGCGATCGCGGCAACATCAGGCCCTGTTCAGCCTCGTTGTTGATGATGCGTGCCATGTGCGGCACGTCGGCGACCGTAGCGCGGCGAATCATGGCGAGATTATAGACAGATTGCGGCTGACGGAATGCCGCCGCTACTGGGCCAGCTTCATCTGGAACGTGCCGCGATCGCCAATTGCGTCGGCCTGCTCATTCTTCAACCAATCCAGCGCGTCGGCGTGGCCTTTGAGGTAGGCGTCGAGGAAGGCGGTCGTGCCCTGCTGGATGAGCACGAGGTCGGACTGCTGCTGCGGGGTGGGCGACCTTCGGCCGCGCGTGACGCCGCCGAAAAGCATGTGCGTGCCGCCGTCGATCACGACCAGGTACGCATCGGCGTTCTTCATGGCGGCGAATGGCTCCAGGCGGCGCGCGGCGGTCATCTCCGGCGTGATGGGGGATGTATCATTGGTGCCGGTCCAGAAAGACATGGGAATGCGAATGCTCGCAAAGGCTGTCGCGGCATCCCCGATGGTGGGCGGCGACGGGCTCAGGGCGATGCCCGCCTTGATGCGATCATCTGCCAGTTTCAGCAGGTTGCCGCCGGTTTCGGAGAACTCACCGCACGCGAACTGCGTGGTCACCGCGCCGAAAGAGTGGCCCGCCATGGCGATGCGGTCAAGGTCCAGCTTGCCGAACAGGGGTAACGACTTTTCCGCATTGAGTTTGGTCAGTTCATCAATGGCAAAGGAGACGTCGCGGCAGCGCTGCTGCAACTGCTCGAAGGT
>JADLFV010000008.1 GCA_020849625.1 Phycisphaeraceae bacterium | reverse complement strand
TCATCCGAAACCGGACGGCCTTCCTATAAATGGGCGAAGCGCAACGTTTGTGCGCGCCGGAGGCTGTTTTGAGGGGGCGAAAAAGAGCGTAAGTGCAGGCAGGATCAGCAATAGAAATTATTTCGCGCGACCTTCAAAAAAATGAAAATCGCTGACCATTCTGTGCGCGCCAACCCTTATCGCGGGCCATCAACCAGGAACCATCAACCACCAACCCCTACACCACCTGCTGCCAGACGAAGCGCGCGATCGTGCTCAGCACCAGCAATCCTCCCAGGCCCACCAGTGACCAGCCGCCGATCAGGTTCACGTTCCAGCGGCCGGCATCCAACGCTACCGGCAGCAGATAAAACGTGAAAAGCTGGCCTTCGTGCTGTAACGCGCTGACATCCACGCGATCTACGATCGGATCAGCCAGCATCGAGCTGTGCATCACGCGCACTTCGTGGATCGAGGAGAGCGGCGCCTTGGTCGGCAACTGGAACGTCAGCCCGTTGCCGATCGGCGTGTTGTAGCGCACCGGCGTAGTCTGCTCGCCCTGAGCGGTCTGAATCACCAGATAATAGTCCGGCTTACTGAGCGTGCGCTTCAGCCGCTCGATGGCGGAGTCCGTCGCCCCGCCGGGGTTGTTAATCGTGGCCGACTCGCTGATGCGGATACTCTCGATCACCGGCTCGGGCAGATTGGTTTCAACCAGCAGCAGCCACACGCCCCCCGCGATCGCCAGCAACACACCCAGCAGCGTCCACCAGCCGATGCGGAACTTTTTCGCTTTCGGTGTCGCCTGCTCAGTCATGCTTACATCACTTTACCCCAAGCAACTGAGAAAAAGAAAGTGGGCCACGAAGGCACGAAGGACACGAAGTAAGGCAGGCACGCGGATGAACGCAGGTAAATGCGGATAAACACAAATGCCCCGGATGACATCCGCGTTCATCTGCGTTCATCCGCGGTTTCATCATTTTCTTCGTGTCCTTCGTGCCTTGGTGGCTCATGTTGTTTTCAGTTCTTCACTTCCGGGGGGAAATCGTACGCAGAATCCCGCAGCCATGGAAAGAAGCACACCCGCGCAAAAAAGATAGGTGCCGATCTCCGCCCGCACGGTCACCACGTCGCCGAGCTTGACCACCACGATCATGATCGCCACCACCAGCACGTCGAGCAGCGAGTATTTGCCGGTAACCACCGCGAACGTGTGCAGCCTGTCGCGCTGGGCTTGCGAGAGGTTGACCATGGCACTGGTCGAAACCAGCAGCAGCGTGACCTTGCAGATTGGAAACACCACGCTGAACAGCAGGATCAACCCCGCCAATATCGGATACCCCTCGTGCTTCAGTTGCACGATGCCCTCGAACATGGAATAAACATTCTCCTGCCCCATCGCCCGCATGGACATGAAGGGCATGAGGAAAGACACCATCAGCACGAGCAGAGCGATCAGGGCGAGAATGGCCGCGACGCTGTTGTTGCGCAACTGCTTCCACAACGGCGTCGGCGATGCGCCACAGTTCGGGCAAGCCGGCAGCAGCGCAGGGATGACCCGATACGCCGTCCCGCATCGCCGGCATGTGATCGGATGGTGTTCCACGCCATCCATCGTACCCCCTGGCCACAATGGTGTGGGCAATCGTTGTGAATTGACGTGCGGACAATCGGGGCTGCCAGAAGGAGCGGCCCTCACCCCGGCCCTCTCCCGGGGGGAGAGGGGGTCAGACAAGTCATGCCACGAATGTGGATCAGGCCGCTTCGGCAGCATTGCGGAGGGCAGCTTGCACATCGGCGACCGAGAGCTGCGGATACTGGCGGATCAGCGCGTCGCGATCCATGTCAGCAAGCGTGGCGACGATCACAGCCACCGGGATACGTGTGCCTTTGATGCACGGTTCTCCGTTATGCAGATCAGGATCGCAGATAATGCGTGCTCGCCAGTCGGAGGCGATCATGTGTGCATTATTTCGGGCCAGGAGCGGAAAGCCGTCGTTTTCTTCACGACGTCCCTCACCCGCCCCCGGAATAGGGGAGAGGGGGAGTGATAACTCAGGCCACGGCGACTTCGGGTTCGCGTTTGGGTTTAGCGGTGTCGATGTTGATGCCGAGTTGGATGAGGGGGCCGTGGGGTTTGCCTTCGGCATCCTTGAGGCGCGTGGCGGCGGCGGGGTTGGCGTAGGTGTTGAAGATGATCGCTTTGATGGTCTCCAGCATCCCCCGGAAGTGATAAAACGTGTGATGGACAGCGGAAGGTTCATAGCCGCAGTGGACCATGCACTGCTGGCAGGCGGGGTTGCCCGAGGCGCGGCCGAAGTTCTCCCACTTGGTATCTTCCATCAACTCGCGGAAGGATTCGACGTAGCCGTCCTGGATCAGGTAGCACGGCTTCTGCCAGCCGAAGAGGTTGAACGTCGGGTTGCCCCAGGGTGTGCATTCGTAGTCGCGTTTGCCCATGAGAAACTCGAGGAACAGCGGTGACTGGTTGAAGCGCCAGCGTTTCTTGCGGTTAGAGAGCAACGTCTCGAAAGCTTCGTTGGTGTTGCGGCGTTCGCGCATGAAGGACTTCTGGTCGGCAGCTTTGGGATAGGCATAGCCGGGGCTGACCATCATGCCTTCGACGCCGATGTCCATCATTTCATCGAAGAAGGCGCGCACGCTGTTGGGGTCGAAGCCCTCGAAGAGCGTGGTGTTGGTGGTGACGCGGAAGCCGCGCTGCACGGCCAGCTTGATGCCGGCCAGCGCTTCCTGGAAGGTGCCTTCGCGGCAGACGGCGAAGTCGTGATGCTCTTCCTGGCCGTCCATGTGTACGCTGAAGGTCAGATATTTGCTGGGGGTGAACATGCCCTGTTCGAGCTTCTGTTTGAGCAGGCGAGCGTTGGTGCAGAGGTAGATGTATTTGCGGCGCTTGACCAGTTCAGCGACGAGTTTGTCGATCTGCGTGTGCAGCAGCGGCTCGCCCCCCGGAATACTCACCATCGGAGCGCCGCATTCATCCACGGCCTTGAGGCACTGCTCGACACTGAGTTCCTGCTTGAGCACGTGGGCGGGGTACTGGATCTTGCCGCAGCCGGCACAGGCGAGGTTGCAGCGGAACAACGGCTCGAGCATGAGCACCAGCGGATAGCGCTTGTTGCCGCGCAGGCGCTGGCCGAGCACATAGGAGGCGACGGTCCACATTTGAGCGATGGGTACTGCCATGGTCAGCCTTTTAACAGAAAACTGGAGTCGTTGTAAACAGGGGTCGAAACTCGAATGACGAAATTCGAATGACGAAACAATGTCCGAATGACGAATGACGAAGGCTCGAAACCTTCGTCATTAGAACATTGGAACATTCGTCATTATTTCGAATTTCGAGTTTGGTCATTCGGATTTCCCTCCTCAGGAGCGGGGGCTGCTTCACTTCCGGGGGCGCCCCCGGAAGGGAAGCCGGGGATGGGCAGCTGGTTGCGGAAGGCTTCGACCTTGGCCGCCAGTGAGACGCGGATCTTGTCCAGCTCATCGCCTTCGCTGACGGGCAGGTTGGCCAGGACGCGCTGGGCCTGGCGCCAGGACTGGTTTGCGCTGTCAGCATCGCTTGATCGATAGAGGGCATCGCCGAGGTGGTCGAGGACCACGACCCGGGTGGAGAGTGCTTCACCGAGTTCGCCGCCGCGGCCGAGATCCGCCTGGGTCTGCTGCTCCGCCTGGCGCAACCAGGTCACCGCGTCGTCATATTTGCCGAGCTTGTAGTACGCCCAACCCAGCGAGTCCATGTAGGCGGCATTGGTCGGCTGAGCATCGACCGCCTTGTGGATCATATCCAGAGCCTGCTGGAGGTTTTGGTTCTTCTCCAGCCAGAGGTAGCCCAGGTCGTTGTTGGTCGCGGGATGATCGGGGAACTTCTCGTGGGTCTGGATGAGGGCAGCCAGGTATGCATCCTGGTCGCCGCGCATGGCATGCGAAGTGGCCCAGCGATAGCGCAGGTCCGCTTCTTGCTGCGGATACTTTTCGATGACCAGTTTGTAGTCTTCGTCGATCCGATCCGCCTGCTGGAGCATCAGGCGCGCCCGCGTCAGCAGCATGATCAGCGGCAGAGGATTCTGCGTGCTACCGTCGCGCAGGGCGTTTTCGAGCATGGTCAGCGCCTGCGGCGCGCGGTCAGTCGTCAGGTACAGAGCAGCCTGGCCCAGCAGCTTGTTGTCGCCCTCGGGCAGCATGTCCAGCAGGCGTTCCTGCACGTCGGTGGCCCGCTGCTGATCGCCGACGGTGCCGTAGAAGGAAATCGCCAGGCGCAGCAGCGCGCCGTCGCGGTTGTTCTCCGCCACGCGCTTGTCCATCAACTGCACCGCCTGGTCGCTCTGCTGAGCGGCAACCATGACCTCCAGCAGTTTCTTGAGCACGGGCAGATCGCGGTGATCCTCATCGCTGAGACTGCTCAACAGCGCGATGGCCTGCCCGTACTCGCGGCCGGCAGCGTGAAGCTCCGCCCGTTTGAGCCGGCCGATGCGGGTGTCGGGGATTTCGGTCAGCAGTTGCCGCAATAGCAATCGATACTGCACGCCGACATCGCCGATCAGCGGCTGGCCGGCCTGGTTGCGTGCGTCGTAAAGCTGGAACAGGGCCTCGTAGAGCGATTCGTTCTGCGGGTGCTGATTCAGAGCCTCCTGGAGCGTGTACTGGGCGGCATTGACGTTGCCCTGCTGCAATTGCAGGCGGGCTTTCTGGAGGATAAGCGTGGGATCGGCATGGCCGGAGACGATCAGTTTGTCGAGCAGCTTCAGGGCTTCGTCGCTGTGGCCGGTCTCGGTCAGCACGCGCACACGCAGGCCCACCACGCTGGGATCATCGGATTCCCCGATCGGCTCCAACAGACCGGCGGCATCGTCGTACTGCTGGAGCATCACCTTCAGGCGGATCAGTTGCAGGCGGGCCACCAGAACGTCGGGCTGCTGATCCAGTGCCTGCTCGAAAGTGTGCTGCGCCTCTTCAATCTGGCCGAGATCCGCCAAAGCCAAACCTTCGATCACCTGCACCATCGGCTGGGCGCGGCGCTGCGGCGTCAGGCGGTTCACAGCCGCGTTCATGGCTTCGGTGTCGTTGACCCGGCGAAACAGCATCAGGGCATACGTCTCGGCCTCATCGGGATGCTCGGCCATCAGGTCGGCCGTGCCTTCAATGGCAGCGGGCAGTGTCCGTTCGTCAGAGACATCGGCTAACCAGAAGGTCAGCAGGCGATCGAAAACCCCGATCTGGTCGCCGTGATCCTTGAGGTGAGCGAGCAACCGGCGTTCGGCGCGTGGGGGATCGTAGAGATCAGCCTGAGCGATGATGATGGCCGTGGCGTCCGCCTCGTCATCCTGCTGGATGATGCGCGTCAGGGCGTCGGCCAGATACGTGCGATCGACGCCCTGGTCAGCCAGATACTTGACCATGTCCAGCGACTGTTCGCCGCCGTGGCTGCGACGGACATCGGCCAGCACCGCATCCACCGCCGCCTGGGCCTGGGCAAGTCGCAGTTGGGCGTAAACCAGTCGCGGGGACAGATCGAACAGCACCACGTTGTCGCCGGTCATCGCGGCGGCGGTCGTGTAAGCCTGCAGCGCTGCGCGCGGCTGATCGAGCTGGAGATACAGATCGCCGATGGTCTGCCAGGTGAGCGGGTCCTGCTGACGCAGCAGCAGCAACTCGCGCACGACGCCCTGCGGGCCACGGATGTTGGATTGGCCGTCGAGGAAGGCGTGGAACTGCTCGACGGCAGGTTGCAGGTATCCCATGCGTGCCAGTGCCAGGCCCAGGTAGTAACAGGCCAGCGTCGGCGTGGCTGTATCTGCTTCGCCCCCTCCCCCGCCTCCGGAAGTGAGCCCGGAAGCAGCGTCCGTGTCATCGGAAGACTGGGTGTCGCAGTTGATCGCCTGGTGCATCAGGGCTGCGCCGCGAGGCCAGTCGGATTGTTCGAGTGCGAAGCGGGCGAGCACGTAGAGGCTGGCGGCATGGCGCGGATCATGGCGGACGGCATCGGAGAAATAACCGGCAGACTTGGTCGGTTCGTTGCTGGTTGCGTAGATTCCACCCAGCAGGCGCATGGCGGCGGCACTGTCGGGCGCCAGCTTGAGCACTTTCTCCAACTCGGTGATCGCCAGCGTGCGGTCGCCGGTCTGCAAGGCGGCGCGGCCGTGGATGTACGCCTGTTGAGCGGCCAGCGGCGGCTCCCTGTCCGAGACGGGCGCCGGGTTGGCCAACTCCTGCGGCACAGGCAAAGCAGCCAGCACCTGCTCGGTGGGCGTGCGGGCCTTGGTCAAAGCGTCGCCGGTCAATGCTGTCAGCAACGATGCTTCGATGCCGGGGGGAATCTGAATCGGCGAGCGCAGCGAGGTCGGCGGCAGCGCGGGTGATGTATCGCGTCCGGTGGTGCGACAGCCGACAGCGGTCAGCGTCATCACCGCCGTCAGCCAGCACATCATGAACCGAGCGGTCGCCTGTTGCATCAGTCGTCTCTTATACGTCGCGGCCGGATCAGGGGATCACCAGCCGCAACGGGTAGGTGAAGATGGCGGCTCCACCGGCTCGATGCAGGGCGGGGATCAGATCGCGGGCCACCTTTTCCTCGACGATCACTTCCACCGCCACCCAGTCGGCGTCGGCCAGATCATTGACCGTGGGCGACTTGGCAGCCGGGAGCACCGCCAACACCTCCGCCAGCCGTTTGCGCGGTGCGTTGAGCTTCAGGCCGACCTTGGCCTTGGCTTCAATCGCGCCCAGCAGCAGCGTGGCGAGGCCCTCGATCTTAGCGCGCTTGGCGGGGTCGGTCCATGACTGCTTGTTGGCGATCAGGCGGGTGGTGCTGGTCACCAGCGTGTCGATGATGCGAAGCTTGTTGGCGGCCAGCGATGAGCCGGTCTCGGTCACCTCGACGATGGCGTCAACCAGGCGGGCCTTGACCTCGGTGGCGCCCCAACTGAACTCGACCTTGACGTCGATGCCCTGGTCGGCGAAATAGCGGCGGGTGGTGTTGGGCAGCTCGGTGGCGATGATTTTGCCCGCCAAATCCGCGGCTTTCTGGTAACCCGACTCCTCCGGCACCGCCAGCACCCAGCGCACGGGACGGCTGGTGGCCTTGGAGTAGGTCAACTCGCAGACTTCGTGCACGTCGGATTCGTTCTCGCGGATCCAGTCGTAGCCGGTGATGCCCATGTCCAGCACGCCGTCCTCGACGTATCGGCTCATCTCCTGGGCACGGAACATGACGCAGGAAAGCTGCGGGTCGTCGATCATGGGCACGTAGGATCGGCTGGAGATGTCGATGTGGTAGCCGGCGCGCAGGAACAGATCGACGGTGGCGTCCTGCAGACTGCCCTTGGGGATGCCGATGCGGAGTAAAGGTTGATTTTGTTCGCTCATGGTCAATGGAACCCTTGGGTTCAGTTTTCAGCCGCTTGCGGCGGGTGGAATCACTTTTTCTTTTTGGGGCTGGCGCTGCGTGAGGCGTTTGGACTGGCGGGGCTGGTGAGGCGGCTGTTGTCGGACCAGGATTGCAGCAGCAGGTGCGTCTGCAGCGCGTCCTCGGCCTTGACGTGGCGCAGGAGGAAACTTTCGACCTCGGCGGGGTCGGCGTTCTCCTCACAGCAACCCTCGCGTGCCAGCAGGGCCACCAGCTTGCGATCCACCGGCATGGCGTGACCGCCGTAGGTCAGCAGCATGACCTGGGCCACGACGTAAACGGGAATGCCGGGCAGGGATTCGAGGTAAGCCCGCTGCTCCTTCTTGCCCTTGGCGGCCAGGGATCGCGGCTGCCAGTCGTGCTCACGGCGGTAGATTTCGTTGAGTGTTTCGCGCATGCGGCCGACGCGCTGCTCGGCCAGCGGATAATCCGAGCCGATCATCGCCACGATCTGGCCGGGGAAACTGATGCGCAGCTCGTTGAGATCGACCACCTGGGCCATGATGGCGGCCAGGGCGCGTTCGGCCTTGCGCACGGTCGCTTCCCATTTGAGGAAACTGATGACCACTTGCGTGGTGGCATCCACGGGCGCGGGATCAGCCGCCTTGTGACGCCGCTTGAGATTGCGGATCAGGGTGGCGAAGTTTTTAGCTTGATCGGGATCGTGTTTCATTGTTCAAGTTTCGAGTTTCGAGTTTAGCGGCTGCGGCCGCTGTTGAGGCCGTCAAGTTTCAAGATCCTTTGTGTCGGAACTGCCTTCCGTGCTGGTGCGTTCGGCGGCTTCGCGGATGGCGGCCAGGACGTCGGCCTGCTTCTTGAGCGATTCGTCGAGACGGAACTGCAGGCGGGGCATGACGCGCATGGCCACCCGCGGCTTGGTCTTGCGCTGAATGTGACCGGCCGCATCGGTCAGGGCCGCGATCACCCGGCTTTCGTGCTCGCGCGGCAGCACGGAGACGAAAACCAGAGCCTGGCTCAGATCGTCGCTGACCTTGACCCTGGTGATCGAGATCATGCCGTCGAGGCGCGGATCGGACATTTCGCGCTGAAGCGTCTGCGACACTTCGCGCTGAAGCAGGGAGGCGACTTTTTCCGTGCGTGAAGGCATGAAAAATCAGTTTCGAGTTTCAAGTTTCAAGTTTCGAGTTTTGTGCAAGGTTCGGTTTCTTTTAACTCGAAACTCGCAACTTGAAACTCAAAACTCTTGATTCATTTCCCGGTCAAAATCTCCAGTTGGTGGTCGGCCAGGTAGTAGCCGCGGCCCTGGCGGATCTGGTTGAGCAGGCCGTCGAGCATGCTCTGGGCGTGGGCCACGTCGTTGCTGGCCAGGGTGATGCCGAGGGTGGCGGTGCCGGGCTCGTCCAGCGTGGCGACCTCGGCCACGGAAACCTGGTGACTGCGGTGCAACCGATCCTTGAGGCTGCGCACCACGGCGCGTTTGTCCTTGAGGCTGGTGGCGCCGTCAATGGCCAGCTCGATCTGGAGGATGCCGATGACCATGGCTTTGATTTTAGATTTTAGATTTTTGATTTTAGATTGAGATGGCCGTCGCAGTGCAGCTGCCTCAAATCTAAAATCTAAATTCCAAAATCTAAAATTTCACCCTCACCCCAGTTTTCGTTTCACCTCGACGACCTTGTAGCAGACGATGCGGTCGCCGGTCTTGATGTCGTCGAAACCGGTGATCTTGATGCCGCACTCCAGGCCGGAGCGAACCTCACGCACGTCGTCCTTGATCCGGCGCAGGCTGTCGATCGGACGGTTGTCGGTGACCACCACCGAATCGCGCACCACACGGGCCTTGCCGTCCTTGCGCATCGTGCCTTCGACCACCAGGCAGCCGGCCACCGCGCCGACTTTGGAGACCCTGAACACTTCGCGCACCTCGGCCTCGCCGATCTGCTCTTCCTTCTTCTCCGGCTCCAGCATGCCCTCCAGGGCCTTTTTCACGTCGTCGGACACGTCGTAAATCACGCGGTAGAGACGGATATCAATTTCGCGGGCATCGGCAATCTCGCGCACCGCCGGCGTGGCGATCACGTGGAAACCGATGATGATGGCGTCCGAAGCGTCGGCCAGCAGCACGTCCGATTCGGTCACGCCGCCCACCGCCGCGTGCAGCACGCGCACGGACACTTCCTCGTTTCCAAGTTGCTCCAGACTCTGGCGCAGCACGTCCATCGAGCCCTGCACGTCGGCCTTGAGCACGATGCGCAACTCGCGCGTTGCCCCGGCTGCGACCGCCTGGGCGAAGTTGTCCAGCGTGACCTTGGTCTTGCTGGCCAACTGCTGCTGCCGCTCGTGCTCGCGGAACTGGTTGGCGATGCGCTCGGCTTCCTGCAGCGTGGCGGTGACGTAGAACTTGTCGCCGGCGTCGGGCACCTCGTCGATGCCGGAGATTTCCAGCGGCGTGGCGGGGCCGGCATCGGTGATATTGCGGCCACGATCGTCGGTCATGTCGCGCACGCGGCCGAAGGCCCGCCCGATGACGATGAAATCGCCGACCTTGATCTGACCAGCCTCGACCAGCACGCGAGCCACCGAGCCGCGCCCGGATTGGATCTCGGCTTCGATCACGGTGCCGCTGGCCGGGCCGCCGTAATCAGCCTTCAGCTCCAGCAGTTCCGCCTGGTAGTCGAGCACATCGATCAGGTCGCTAATGCCGGTGCCCTTGGTGGCACTGGTGCGCACGACTTCGGTGTCACCGCCCCACTGGGTGGGGTTGAGGCCATGCTCGGCAAGCTGGCCGAAAATCTTGCGGACGTTGTCCTCGGTGGCCTGGGGTGTGTCGATCTTGTTCAGGGCCACCAGGATGGGCACATCGGCAGCGCGGGCGTGGTTGATCGACTCGACGGTCTGCGGCATGACGCCGTCGTCGGCTGCGACCACCAGCACGACCAGGTCGGTCATGTTAGCGCCGCGGCTGCGCATCGAGGTGAACGCTTCGTGGCCGGGCGTGTCGAGGAAAACGACTGTCTTTTCCTTCTCGCCGGCACTGACGGTCACGCGATAAGCGCCCACGTGCTGGGTGATGCCGCCGGCTTCGTGAGCAGCGACGTCAGCTTTGCGGATCTTGTCCAGCAGCGAGGTCTTGCCGTGATCGACGTGGCCAAGCACGGTGACGACGGGCGGACGCGGGCGCACATCGACCTGCGGGCGATCCTTGAACTGCTCTTCGAGCGCTTCGAGAGCGGACTTTTGCTGCTTGACATCGAGTTCGATGTCGTATTCGAGGGCGACCTCCATGGCGGCTTCGGTGCCGATGGCTGAATTGATGTTGGCCATGACGCCCTGCTTGAACAGGTACTTGAGGATGTCGGCAGTCTTGATTCCGGTGGCGGCCGAAAGGGCCTTGATGGTGATCGGCTCCTGGATCTCGACCTTGCCGCCGGTGACCACCGCCGATTGAGCCGGGCCGACGCCGCCTTCGCGCTTGCGCAGGTCGCGGCGGCGTTGCTTGATGAAGCCGGTGGCGCCGCGCAGACGGGCGTCGAGTTCCTCCATGTCTGCCTGGGTGAACTTGGTGGGGCCGGTGGGCAGCGCGTCAGCCGAGCGGCCGCGACGGGTTGACAGCGAGCGGCGCTTGCCGGGCTTGGCGGGAGATTCATCACCGCCTTCGACCGCACCGGCGCCGCGACCACGGGCCGGGCCGCGAGTTCGGGTGATGCCGGGCACATCGCCGGGCGATTGGGAGCCGCCCCCGGAAGTGTCGCCGGCAGGACGGCGTGGGCGCGGCGGGCTGATCGGCTCGGGCTTTTCGATGCGAACGACCTTGGGACCTTTGAGCTTGACTTGGGCTGGTTTTTCAAGCTGCTTGCCGACCGGTTTGATGACGCTGGGCCGATCGGGCACGTTGGGCCGACCGATGGGGCCGGGGAGCTTGGTGGACGGCGGCGATGCAGGCGCCTCGACCTTGACTGGAGGTGGCGGAGCGACGGGCTGCACTTCGACGGCGGGCGGGGTTTGGGCGACCGCGGGAGCGGGCGGTTCGACAGGCGCGGCGGGCGCTTGCTCGACCGGCGGCGCGGGGGGCGCAGTTTTGGCGACTGGCTTGTCCGCTGGTTTGGCGGCAGGCGGCGCGGCCTTGTGGCGAGGTCGGGCCTTACGCACGGTTTTCAGATCGACCTTCTGGGCCGTCTCCACCGCGGTGCCGCCCGTGTCCTCGGTTTCGCCTTCGGTGAACCATTGGCGAATGGTTTCCGCCAGTCCAAGCTTGACGGTGGACATGTGATTGGTGATGCCGGGGACATCCTCGGCCTCGCATTTGGCAACAATGACCTTGCTGGAGACGCCAAGCTCCTTGGCCAGATCATGAACTCGCAACGTTTTTGCCAAAACAAGGCTCCTTTGACAGTCGAATCAGTCCCGGGCGCTATACGGCGCTCAGGCTTGCGGCTCTGTCTTATCGCCGGATTCCTGGCCGGCTTCCACAGGCGCCTGCGCGGGGGTGTCGGTATCGGGTTGAGAAGAAGAGACGGCCGATGAATCGGCCTCGGCCGCAGCTTCGGGCTCGGCTGCGCTTTCGGTTTGTGCATCCAGGTCGTCGAGGCCGGGCAGAATCTGGCCGAGCACGGCCGCAGCTTGGGCTTCGCCGGGCATCTGGGCCAACTGCTCTTCTTCCTTGGCCTTGCGCTTGGCTTCCTCTTCCTTCTCGCGCTGCTGCTGCTCGGCCACTTCCTGGGCACGGGCGGCGGCCGTCTGCTCGATGGTCGCAGCCAGATCCGCGTCCACGCCCAGCGTTTCCATCAGGTACGCAGCACGCACGTCGGCCACGTCGAAGACGCTGATCACGCCCAACGCAGCCAGACGATCGACGTGCTCCTCGGCCACGCCTGCGATGGCGCGCAGGCACTGTTCCATGGTGTCGAGGCTCTTGGTGAACTCGGCGGGTGTGAGGATGTCGATGTCCCACTTGGTCAGCCGCGCCGCCAGGCGCACGTTCTGGCCGCGCTTGCCGATGGCCAGCGAAAGCTGATCCTCGTTGACCACCACGGTGGCTCGCCCCAGCTCAAAACAGAGGGAAATTTCCACCACTTCGGCGGGTTTCAGGGCGTTCTGGATCAGAATCTGCGAGGATTCGTTCCAGCGCACGATGTCGATCTTCTCGCCGCCCAGTTCATCGACGATGTTCTTGATGCGGCTGCCGCGCACGCCCACGCAGGCGCCGACGGCATCGACCTTGGAGTCGATGGAGCTGACCGCGATCTTGGTGCGGTGGCCGGCCTCGCGGGCCATGGCCTTGATCTCGATGATGCGCTCGGCGACTTCGGGCACTTCCACCTCAAACAAACGGCGGATGAAAAGCTCATTGCGGCGGCTGAGCACGATCTTGACCTGGTTGCCGGCATCGCGCACGTCCAGGATCAGGCAGCGCACGCGCTCGCCGGGCTGATGCTGCTCACCGGGAATCTGTTCGCTGCGCGGCATGAAACCTTCAGCGCGACCCAGGCCGACGACCAAGGCGCCACCTTCGTAGCGCTGGGCCATGCCGGTGGTCAGTTCGCCCACGCGGTCGATGAACTCGTTGTAGATGCTGGAGCGTTCATCCTCGCGGAAGCGCTGGATCATCACCTGCTTGGCGGTCTGTGCGGGGATGCGGCCGAGGGATGCGAGGCTGATTTCTTCCTGCCCGCGCCAGACGCGGATGGCGCCGGTGAGCCGATCCAACTCGCAACTGAACTCTTCGGTATCGATGGCGTTGAAGTGCTTGCGCGCAGCGGAGATCATGGCCTGCTCAATGTCTTTGAACAGGTCTTCCTTATCGACGTTGCGGTCGCGGGCGATCGAGTCGATCAGCCGCAGCATTTCAGAGTTGTTCATGGTTCAAATTCCTATTCAGTTGTGTTATTCACTTGTCCGCCCCCGGAAGGGGTTATGAGGTTGAAACGATCGTCCTGTGAAAAACAAACAAGCCACGCACGCGAAAAAGCGCCCGTGGCCCGAGGCAATGCGACGGCGGCAATGAGCCGGCTAAGCCATGACCGCGACCTCCGTGTCGAGGATCGACCCATCGGGCCTATGGAAAGCGACCGCAGGTTGGGACCTTGGGCCCCTCACTGTCGATCCGCTCCACGACCGGGCTGTTCGGCCAGCTTACGCATCAGGAACCTCGGGCACTTCCACGACCGACCCCATGTCGATCGTGAACTCCTAAGTCTAAGCAAAACCTATATCTTGTCAAGAATATGCACCCCGGCGTATGATGGGCCGCCATGGCTGTCTACCTGGACGATCGTGAGGCGGACCTGGAGGGCCGGACCCTGGGCGAACTGCTCGAATCGGCCGTCCGCCAGCTTCAAAGCAACGGCCGCATGGTCGTGGAGGTGCAGTTGGACGGCCGAACCCTTACCGGCGACGCCCTGACGGAACAGGCGGCCCAGACCGTCAGCCCGGAGCAGGAGTTGCGCCTGGTTTCCGCCGCCCCCGGCCTGGTGGCTCGCCAGGCTCTGGAGCAGGTACGGCAGGAGTTGCTCGGGCAGCAGCCGGTGCTCAGCGATGCGGCCGGCAAACTCCAACAGGATCAGGCGGGGGCGGCCTTCACCCTGTTGGGCCGGATCAACGACGTCTGGCTGACCACGCTGCAGACCATCGAGCAGGCCGCCCGGTTGCTGGAGGTGAACCTGGCGGAGCTGGAAGTGGATGGCCGGCAGTTCAGCGATTGCACCAATGATCTGTTCGCCGCACTTCAGGAGCTTCGCCGACAGGTGCAGGACCAGGACACCTCGGCCCTGGCTGACGCTTTGGAATACGACTGGCCGGGCCTGATCGAGCAATGGGACGCGGTGATCGGTAAGCTGGTGGACGCGACGAAGTGACCAGCAAAGACACCCGGTCAAAATGGCCGGGCTATATGAAAAATGACGCACAACATGAATCAGACCAATCTCGATCATCCCACGCTGCCGCTGGTCAAAGCGCAGTTTCCCGACCGCAAGCTGTTGGCTGCTGAGTTCCGCGGCGAAACAACATTGGTGGTGCAGCCTGACGATCTGCACGATGTGCTGCGCTTCCTGCGCGACGATCCGGCCTGCAACTACAACTTCCTCAGCGATGTGATCGGCATCGACTACCTGAATTATCCTTCGCCGGTGCCCGGGCGCTTCGCGGTGGTGTACGCACTGGAAAGCCACGCCTACAACCGGCGGCTGTTCGTGAAGGTGCATGTGGAACCCTCGGCTGACACCACCGGCATCGAGGCGGACCCGGCGTTGGAATTGTCCAGTGCCTGCGATCTGTGGCCCGGCGCCGAGTGGCCGGAACGCGAGGTGTTCGACATGTTCGGCATCCGCTTCACAAACCACCCGGACCTGCGGCGAATTCTGCTGTGGGAAAAATATCCCGCCCATCCATTGCGCAAAGACTACCCGGTCATCGGCCGCGGTGAGCGCGAGCGCTACGCGGTCATCGGCCGTGATAGTGCGTAAGTAGCTGATTCCACACCGATTATCAGGCCATTCCGTTGCAGCGGGCGCGGTGATTGAGCCGATAAAGGTGCCAATCCTGGCCGCAATCGCGGCGCGGGTCAATCGGAGTCCAACCATGAAACGTTTGTCTGTGCTGTTCGCTCTTGTCCTGACGGTGCTGATGTGGACGCTGTCGCCCACGGTGGCGGCCGAGGAACCGGCTGCGCCCGAGGCGATGACCGCGGCGGTGGAACAGGCTGCGACCGAAGTTGCGCAAGAGACGGAGGCGACCGCTGCTGAAGCTGCGTCTGCCGCGCCGGAACTGGGCGGGCATGGGGAAGGCGAACATCACAAGTTCTCACCGAACCCGGCGTGGATTCTGCCGTTTGTCATCGTGCTGGGCTGCATCGCGCTGTTCCCGCTGTTTGCCGCGCACTGGTGGGAGCATAAGTATCCCTACGTGGCGGCGGCGCTGTTCGCGGTGGGATTGCTCTACTACGCGGCGGTGCGGCGGGACATGCACCCCTGGCTGCACGAGATGCGCGAGTACGTCAGCTTCATCGCCCTGCTGTTCGCGTTGTTCGTGGTCAGCGGCGGCATCGTGATCCACGTCTCGCGCAAGGCGACGCCGGCCGCCAACGTGCTGCTGCTGCTGACCGGCGCGGTGATCGCCAACATCTTCGGCACCACGGGCGCGGCCATGCTGCTGATCCGCCCGTACATCCGCATCAACCGCCAGCACATCAAGCCCTACCACATCATCTTTTTCATCTTCATCGTGGCCAACGTGGGCGGGTGTTTGACGCCGGTGGGTGATCCGCCGCTGTTTCTGGGTTATCTCAAGGGCGTGCCGTTCTGGTGGGTTCTGGAACACTGCTGGCAGCCGTGGCTGGTGGCGACCATGATCCTGCTGGGTATTTTCTTTGTGATCGACAAGATCGACCACGCGAAGCAAGAGCGCCACGACTGGGGCGCGCACGACACCGGCCCGGCGGTGCGCATCAACGGCATCTACAACATCCTGCTGATCCTGATCGTGATCGTGGCGGTGTTCCAGGAGAGCATATTCGACGGGTTAGGAAAGATGAACCATGAGCCGAGTTTCGCTGCCCTGATCGCGGTGGTGTTCAGCCGCGAGGTGCTGATGGTGGCGACCGCCCTGTTCAGCTACAAGGTCACGCAGAAGGGCATCCACGAGGTCAACGAGTTCACCTTCGCCCCCATCCGCGAGGTGGCGATCCTGTTCCTGGCGATCTTCTCGACCATGGTCCCGGCCCTGGAATACCTCGACGCCAACGCCGAGAAAATGCCCATCAAGACGCCGGGCCACTTCTACTTCGCCACCGGCACGCTCTCCAGCGTGCTGGACAACGCGCCGACGTATCTGACATTCCTGCAGACACGGCTGGGCGAAATCCCGCAGGCCCAGGTTGACGAAGCGGCCGACGTGCTGCAAAAGGCGTATGAATCGTACGAAGCCGATCCCACGCGCCCATTCGCTGCGTTTGTTCCGAAGATCGGCGACCCCCAGGTGCTCAAAGCGGTGGAGACGGTCATCCATTACCACCAGGACCACATCATTGCCGGCAAGGGTCACATCGAGGATGCGGAACTGAAGCTGGGCTTCCTGACCGGCGTGCAGGAGTTGAACGCCTTCCTGATCGCCATCTCCATCGGCGCGGTGTTCTTCGGGGCGATGACCTACATCGGCAACGCGCCCAACTTCATGGTCAAGTCGATCGCCGAGGCTTCGGGCATCAAGATGCCGACGTTCCTGGGCTACGTGTTCAGGTATTCGATTCCGATGCTGCTGCCGGTGCTGATCGTGGTGTGGGCGATCTTCCTGTTGTAAGCGAGGCGCCCCCGGAAGCTTCGCAAGTAACGTGTATGAAGCCTCGGAAGCCGAGTCCTGAGGAGGAGCCCGCGACGACGAAGGGCCGGATCGGGTGCGCGCCGACCTTTCGATCCGGCCCTTCGTCGCCGACTCCTCAGGGCTCGGCGTTGGATTCCATGCGCTTTCCAAGACAGGTTGTCCGCTCGCTGGCCGCTGCGGAATGCGGTAGGCTAACGATATGAGTCGCTCCCAGATCTGGGCGCCCTGGCGGATCACCTACATCCAGGGCCTGAGTCAACCGGCGCAGCCCGATGAGGCGGACAGTTGCTTTCTGTGCGCCGCGGCCGCCGCCCAGGATCCGTTGACTAGCCGCGAACGCCTGGTGCTGATGCAGGACGAGCGCGGCATGATGTTGCTCAACCGCTATCCCTACACCAACGGGCACCTGCTGATCGCGCCGGCGACGCACCTGGCGGACCTGACGGACCTGAGTGTCGATCAGCGCAACGGCATGATGGAGCTGGCGGAACTGGGCTGCCGCCTGCTGCGCAAGGCGATGGTGCCGCAGGGACTGAATGTGGGTCTGAACCTGGGTCGCTGCGCGGGGGCGGGTCTGCCGGGACACGTCCACATGCACGTGGTGCCGCGCTGGAGCGGCGACGTCAACTTCATGGACAGCGTCGGCAATGTGCGGGTCATTCCTCAAGCCTTGGAGGACACATGGCAACTGCTGGCCGACACGCTGGCGAAACTGTAAGTGAAGATCGGAGAAGTGAGGGGATTCTCATGCTGCCGCAAGCGGCAACATACATCGCGGTTGAGCGCTTTTCATCCTGTTTTCCGCTCAAGGTCCGAAAAAAATAAACCCCAGTCTTACTGAAGGCCGATAGCAACGATACGCCGGTTCTTTTGGAGCGTGGCGATCGGATTCATTTTTGCCGCGTTTCTGCTGGCGGAGACGTTCGCTCATTGTCAGAGGAGCAACAGCCAGCACCATTCAAGCCGCGGCAAGGAGACGATCATGATCGCTGCCTCGTATTCCACTCTGGACTGCTCCCCGGCTGTCAAGACATCGCGGCGGTCCTCGGTCAGCCGCGAGCAGTTGCGTGATCGGGTGATGGGTGAGCTATCCCGCCTGGATCGGCTGATCATCGTGCTGCACTACTACGAGCAGTTGAGCACCCGGGAGATGGCCCAGGTTCTGGAGATGCCCGAGCAGCAAATCGAGCTTCGGCGTATGGGTCTGGCGGAACGTCTGGCCCGGGTGCTGCAAGGTTAACGCGGCAAGCTGCCTCATCGCGACAAGTCGCGTCGCTTTGTATCAAGATAAGTCAGATCGCTTCCCGCGTGGGAGCGGCTTCTTGGCTGTCGCCGTTGCTGCGAGTCTGGCGTTCGAGTTGGGCGATGGCCAGGTTCAGGCGGTCGATCACGGCGTTCATGGTGCGCGGGCGTTCGGGCGGATTGGACTGCACGCACTCCATGACCAGCCGCGACAGGGCCGGGGGCACCTGTTCGTTGACTTCCGCAGGTGCGGGGAAGCCGTTTTCGGTGCGGAAGGTGATGGTGGTGGGCTTCTTGGGAATCAGGGTGGGCACGAAGCGGTTGGTCAGCAGCCAGTACATGGTGGCGCCGAGGTTGAAGATGTCGGTCTGCGGCGTGATGGGCCCGCGGCGGACCTGCTCAGGGGCGATGTAGTCGGGCGTGCCCTGAATGCGCGGCTTGACGGTGCCCACGGGGCAGGACTGGCCGAAGTCGATGATCTTGATCCGCCCGTCGGCGGTGGTCATGATGTTGTTGGGCTTGATGTCGGCATGGACGAACTTCAACTCGTGCATGGTCGCCAGCCCCAGGGCCACGTCGCGGATCAGGCGGCACATGCCCAGCATGGTGCCGGGCTGCTCCTGCTCCAGAGTCTTACCCAGCACCAGCTCCATCAACACCAGCACTTCACTGGTGCGGATGAAGTCTCGCTGTTTGATCAGGCGCAGGCTCTTGCGCAAGGAGGGGTGATCGAACTGGCTGGCCACGCGGTGCTCGCCGATGGCCTGGTCGAGGTAGCGTTGATCGTTGGGGCCGCTGCGGACGACGCGCTTGAGGGCGAATTGTCCCCCGTCGCGGTCGCAGACCTGGTAGATGGTGCTGCGTGCACCCTGGCCCAGGGTGGCCACCACCTCAAACCCGGCAATCTGGAAGGGATCAGCCATGTAAACAGGCTGACAGCATGGTTACGTGCATCGCCCGGAATGTCACTGCCGCCTCCTATAGCGGCTGTGGCCGGTCTAAACCTGCTGTCAAACACTCCTCAATCGGGATGTCAGCATCGAACAACGGAATATCGTATGTCTCCAGTGTAACGTGACTTGGCTGTAACCTCAACGGCTACATCGACCTCGAGACCCGGCGACTTTCGCAACGCTGACAGCTTGAATTGACTATACCAATGGTAGGAGGCACGAATGGGCCAAGGGAAGGGATTGTGCGGGATTCTTTCTCGATACCGGGCAGAGGCCCGGCGCGCGGATAAGCACCGTCACCGCCCCTGAGCAGGTTGACAGGCTAACCGGACTGAGTGTTATGGGTCGATCTGCTGGCTGAACAGCGTATAAGGGAAGTATGCGGCCGGCTGGGCGGGATCGGAGCCCAGGCTCACGTGCACCGCCTCGCGGGGGATGCCGTAGTGCCGCTGCAACTGCTTGACCAGCCAGACCAGTTGGCGGGTCTGGTCCTCGGTGAAGGCCTGGTGCTCGGCATCACCGATCACGCAGATGCCGATGGCGTTGCGGTTGTACCAGTCAGCGCCCTGGCCCTCGACGTAGAAGCCGGCAAACTGGCGCTGCCAGCGGAAGCCGACGTCGATCTGGCCGTCCTCCGCCAGCGAGCCGTTGTTGATCACGAAGTGGTAGCCCAGGCCGCCGCGGCCGAGCTGTTCGTGGGCCTGGTGGATGGTGTCGGAGGAACCGACCGCCGAGCCGGAGTCGTGAATGACGATGGCCTGCCAGTGCCAGGGCTGGGTGGTGTCGAACAGCTTGCCCGCCCGGTCAGTTTCCTGTTCGATGGCCTGCAATCGCACGCCGCTGACGGGCACTTTGGGGCCGGGCGTCAGCAGCAACAGCAGAATGCTGGTCAGTGTCATGCCCACGACCAGGGCGCCAAGCACGGTGATGGTCCGACGATCCGGCACCAACTTAATCCTGCGATGTGTCGAACGTAAGTTCTTAACCACAACTACGTTTCTCTCTCATCGGTTAGTGAGGCTCGACTCTTTCAAAATTCATGCAAAACGTGTGATAATTCCGCAGCCGCCAACATTGATCGGCGGCCTGTGACGTCTGGGCAAGCCGCCCCGCGTCAGCGCAACGGTTGCAGACGCTGCCGCAACGCCGGCCGCTCGATGCCATAGGCGTCCGTCTCCACCGGCGGCCGGTACTCGCCACGAAGCGTCAAATAACGCTCATACGGCGATCGCGGCGCAGTTTGCGGAAACAACGGTTTCTGACAGCCGCCCAGACAGGCCCCTCCCAGGACCAGCGGCATAGCCCATAACCAACGTCGCATCCCTGCTCGAACCAACATGATCCCATCATAACCCCCGGCGAACACAGGGACAAGAGGGGAATTGGGGAATTGGGGACTGCTTGAATGCCTCAATGGCCGACCACACCGAGGACGGTGCGGCTGAAACAGTTTCCAGCCGCGTCGTCCGCGACGCGGAAGCCCTCCCATTCTCTCATTCAAGCAATCCCTCATTCATAATTTCCTTACAGTATCCCCGTGATCCAGATACTGGTCATCAGCCTGGCGATCGGCATCTTCCTGCACGACGCGGTCATGCCGGCGGACCCGGCCGCCATGCGCCCCTGGCTGGTCGCCCTCGTCGTGCTGGGGCCCATGCTGCTGCTGGCGGTCTGGGTTCGATGGATATGCCGGCGACGAATAAGCCTCAGCGGCCGAACCCTGCGCGGCATCGACCGGCAACTGGCGATCTACCGCTTCGCCCTGCTGCCCTGCTATGCCGGGCAACTGTATGTCGGCTCCCTGCTTTGGGTCCGCCGCGTGGCGGGCGACCTGGTGCTGGTCGATGAACTGCTGGTGATGCTGCCGACGATCGGCATGCTCGCCTGGGCCTGGTGGTGTTACTACCCCATCGACCGCCGCCTGCGCGAGGCAGCCCTGATCGCCAGCCTCGATCAGGGAAAGCCGATCTATCCGATCTGGAGTCGCTGGCGCTTTCTGACCATGCAGCTTCGCCACCAGGTGCTGCTGATGCTGGTCCCGCTGGTGGCCATCCTGGCGTGGGTGGAGGCGGCCGGGCGATACATCCTGCCGCTCGTGCAGACAAGCTCCACCTGGAGCGACGAATTGATCATGGCAGGCGGCGCGATGGGAATCTTTCTGCTGTCGCCGCTGATGATCCGTTACACCTTCGACACTGTCCCCCTGCCGGCGGGCGAAATCCGCGATCACCTGGCCTATCTGTGTAAGCTGCACCGGGTGCGCGTGCGCGGCCTGCTGCTGTGGCGCACCTTCGGCGGCGTGATCAATGCCGCGGTCATGGGTGTCATCGCCCCGCTGCGCTATGTGATGATCAGCGACGGCCTGCTCGATCACATGCCCAAAGCCCACGTCGAAGCGGTCATGTGCCACGAATTAGCCCACGTGCGCAAGCACCACATGTTCTGGCTGCTGGCGTTCGCGGTCAGCATCGCTTCAGCACTCGACGCGCTGCTGAGTGTCGGTTGGGGAACACAGAGTTCCGTGAGCATCAGCCTGGTTGCCGCCCTGTTGCTGGCCGCTCTGGCGTGGGTGATCGCCTTCGGCTGGGCCTCACGCCGCATCGAGCGACAGGCGGATGCTTATGCCGTCGCCCACCTGGCCCGTGAAAAAACGCTGGAAGTCATCGACGAAACCTCGGCTGAGGTCATGATCCACGCCCTGGGACATGTCGCCCATCTGAATCACATCAACCCCACCGCACGCAGTTGGCGGCACGGCTCGATCCGCTCCCGCCAGCTCGCTCTGCGCCGCCTGATCCATCAACCGCTCACCGGCCACAGCGCCGACCGGGCCGTCGCTGCCGTGCAATGGTCAACCATCCTGCTGGCGCTGGCGGCAGTCGCCATTCATCTGCGATAGCCATGCCCGCTACAATGTCGCCATGCGTTTCACCAAGATGCACGGCATCGGCAACGACTACGTTTACATCAACGGCTTCCAACAGCACGTACGCGATCCGGCCACCCTGGCCCCGGTCATCTCCGACCGACACACCGGCGTGGGCGGTGACGGCCTGATCTTGATCCTGCCGCCTGATGCCGGCGTCGATGCCGATGCCCGCATGCGCATGTTCAACAACGACGGCTCCGAAGCCCAAATGTGCGGCAACGGCATCCGCTGCGTCGCCAAGTTCGTAGTGGACCACGGCATCAGCAGTGCCAGGCCCCTGCGCATCCAGACCGGCCGCGGCGTGCTGTCGCTCGATTACTCCACTTCTGGGGGCAAGGTCCAGCAGGTCACCGTGGATATGGGCACGCCCATTCTTGACCCCCGGAAGGTGCCGGTGGATTCCGGGAAGTTGACCGCAACTGACCAAGCCCAGACCTTCCGCATCGACGATCGCTTCATCGCCACATTCGTCTCGATGGGCAATCCCCATGCGGTGATCTATCACGAAAAGGTCGAGGGCCTGGACCTGTGGCGACTGGGCGCTGAGCTGGAGCATCATCCCGCGTTTCCCCAGCGCATGAACATCCACTTCGTGCAGGTGGTTTCACCCGGCGAGGTGACCGTGCAGCACTGGGAGCGCGGCAGTGGCGCCACGCAGGCCTGCGGCACGGGAGCCTGTGCGGTGGCGGTGGCGGGTGTGCTCACAGGGCGAACGCAGCGTACGGTTCTGGCTCATCTGCCGGGCGGTGATCTGAAGCTGCAGTGGCGCGAGTCGGACGATCACGTGCTGATGACCGGCCCCGCGGTGGAAGTGTTCAGCGGCGATTGGCCGGATTGATTGACGTACAACAACCCGGCCAGGATGGCCGGGCTATATAACCAATGGTGCTAGTTGCTCATTAAACGAATAAAGGCTTGCCGATGCTGGTGTTGGACACAGCACAGCATGGAGGCAAGCCCATGGTCATGGAAGACCACATCATCGCATT
>JADLFV010000007.1 GCA_020849625.1 Phycisphaeraceae bacterium | reverse complement strand
CATAAAAGAACCGGAATTCACCGCAGAGAACGCAGAGAACACAGAGCTAAAATACTTGAATTCAAGCTTATTCCGGTTTTTCTCTGCGATCTCTGCGTCCTCTGTGGTGAGTTCTTTTTTCTGCTCTAATTGTCAAGGCCGATCTCTCACCCTACAGTTCGCTTGTTTTTCAGTGGTAAGAGACTGAACTGGCAGAATGAGATGCCATGCCGGTTAACGCGATGCGTCAGCTTTGGGGCCGAAGATGTCCAGTTGGCTGGTCCAGCGCAGCCAGTCTTCCCAGTGGCGGCGGGTCAGCGGCAGGTCGGGCTCTTCAAAGGCATCATCGGGAATGCGCTGCAACTGCAGGCGGGCCTGGTTGTTGGCCACGCGCGCTTCCTGGTACTGGCCCAGTTCGCAGTGGGCGTTGACGATCTGCACGAGGGCGATCAGCGAAGCGGGCGAGTTCTCGAAGCGACGGGCGGCCAGGTCATACAGCGAGATGGCCAGCTCGTATGCTCCGCGATCGAAGGCGCAATCCGCCTGATAGAAGTAGGCATTGCGACGATATAGTTGCTCCAGCGGCGTCACCGCCACCTGCGGGCGGGCCTCCAGTTCGGTGATCACCTGGTTGTAAAGCTGCTGGGCCATCTCCAGTCGTTTCTTCTTTTCCGCCTGGATTTCCAGTTGATCGTTCTTGGACTGCCGCTCGCCGAGCAGTTGGTTGAGTCGTGCCACTGACTTGCGATAGGAATCGGCCAGCAGGAAGCGCAGCATCGGGCCCTGATCAGCTTCGCCGTAGCGCTGCACCGCTTCGGTCAGCCTTTCGATGGCTGGGACGTAGTAGTCGCCGTCCTGATCGCCCAGTTGATAGAGCAATTTGCCCAGTTCGATCAGGGCGTACTGATATTCGGGGCTTTCGGGCGTAATGGAGGGATGGTCGGTGACCACCTGCTCGAGTCCGCGTCGGGCGGCGGAGTAGTCCTTGACGGCGATGTAGGCCTGGGCCAGGGGTACGAGGATGTCGTAGGTCTCGGGGCTGTGGGGGTGATCTTCAAGCAGTTGCAGGAACTGCTCAATGGCCGGCTCATACTGGCCGTCAGCCAGATAGGCCTTGCCCAGTTGAGCGCGGGCCCGGATGCAGAGCGGATCATTGATGCGGGTGGAGACGAACTGGGAATACACGTCGATGGCCTTGGACCAGAGTTGCGCTTCGTCGTAGCACGCAGCTGCGTGCCAGAGGCTTTCGCCGTGGGCCTGGTCGTCGGTGATGGTGACGCTGTTGGCGTGATCGAGATAATAATCGCCGGCCTGCTCGTAATGGATGACCGCCTGTTGATAGGCGAGTTGTTTGGCTTGCACGCTGACATCGGTGTCGCCGGCCTCGAGACGGGCCTGGATTTCCTGGGCGGCGTCCGATCGCTTCTCAGCGATTCGCTCATGTGTCACCGCGAAGCGCAGCAACTGAGCCGGCGGCAACTGGTCGCCGTAGAGCGGGATCAGGATCTCCAGCAACTCCAGCGTGCGGTCGTAGTCCTCGCGGTCCACCGCCCGGGCCACGTGGGCGTCGATGGTGTCGGTGATGATCTGGCGGCGGATGTCGTGCGGCGGTGTGCGACGAACCAGGTCCTCGACCGCCTCGCGGAAGTGCTGAGCGCTTTCACTTTCCATGTTCAGCCGGGCTTCACAGTCGGCCAGGCCGATCTTGGCATCGATGGCGCTGCTGCTGGAGGGATACTCGTTGACCGCCTCAGCGAACAGGCCGCGGGATGTCTGCACGCTGCCGTCGCTGGGACGCGACAACTCGATCTGTCCCAGCCCCACCAGGATGTCCGCCATGCGATCGGAGTGCGGCTGACCGGCCAGCATGGCCTGGGCTTCCATGTAGTTGAGTCTGGCATCGTCGAACGCGGCAATGTGCTGATAGGACTGGCCCAGCTTGATGTAGAGCGGCGCCAGGTCGTGGTTGGGCTGACCCGGGCGCATCAGGCGCGGCAGGCGCTCCATCACCAGAAGGCGGATCGCCCCGTGCGGATCGCCGGCCGTCAGCTTCATGTCCGCCTCGACCTCGGTGATCCAGATACCAGCCGCCCGCCGCGGTTTGGGGTCGGGCTCCTGGTTGACCTCGAAGCGGTAACGCTGCACCAGCTTGGTCAGCACATCCAGGTTCTGCTCGGCCGGCGGCCGGGCTCGGTGGTCCTCGATCAACTGCCCGATCAGGTGATATCGCTGCTGCGGACTTTCGTTGCGCATCTTTTCCAGCAGGGACAGGGCCTGTTCATCGCGGCCCAGGGCCACCAGCGACTGGGCCCAGCGGTTCAGCGACGTGCCGGTGATGTGTCGGCCGAGGTTCTCCGACTGCTGATAGAAGTTGACGATCCGTTCATGGGCGTCCTGGGTTTGCCTGGTCGGCACCAGCGTGAAGCCCGGCCGGTGCAGTTCTTCATACTGCCAGTCGGCGTAGAGCTGGTTGTAACGGGCAATGTCCTGCTGGCTGGCAAGCTGGCGCTGGGCGTCAACCTCGTCGAGCTTCTTTTTGGCCTGTTCCAGGTCGCGCTTGGTTTCCAGGTAGTAGGCGGCACTGTCCAGGGCTCCGGGGAAGTTGTTCGGCTCACTGCGCGGCGCCAGCAGATACAACCCCGCCACGAAAAGCAGCAATCCCAGCAGCAGTACCGGCAGATGCCAGACCTGGGCCCAGGTCGGCTCGCCGCCTTTGCTGACCGTGGAGACTGGGGTTGTGATTTCCTCTTCTGCCATGCCGCGTCCGATAGTGATCGCGCACCGCATGGCTTATCGACGCGATCCGTACAGGCCCCTTAACGATTTTCACCCTCAGGCTGACTGCTTTGTCGTTGGGTTGACCAGCGCTCCAGTTGATCCAGCAGCGCCGCGTTGGCGGCCGGCATCGCCAGCGCTCGCAATTGCTGCAACATGACCCATTGCCGATCGTCACCTTCACGCGGCCGCGGCTGATCGGCCTGCAAGTGGCAGATGTAGGGCTGCAGATGCACCTGGCCGTAGTCATACTCATGTGTCACCGCCTCCATCGCCGCGCAGACCGCCACCTCCACGCCGATTTCCTCCTTCAACTCGCGCAGCACGCATGCCTGTGGCGACTCGCCTGGCTCAATCTTGCCGCCAGGGAACTCCCACAACCCGCCCTGCACCGCGTCGTCCGGACGGCGGGTGACGAAAATCCACACCTGATCCAGTCGGGTTTCGGCCAGCAGTCCCAGGGCCACCTCGATCGTTTTTTTCATCTTTGCAGCGCCTCATTGCGGGTGTAGCGGGTGGTGAAAGTCAACTGTTCGCCAATGCGCCAGTTACAGGAAAAAGCTTCGAGTTGACCACCGGTTTTCCACCAGTTTGCCCCAAAGTGGTTAAAATTGTAAGTTCAGTTTACAAAATGACTTGAGATATTTTTTAATTCGAAGCAAACCCTCATTGACATAGGCGACAGTTGGCCGATAGGATAACTGAGCCGGTGAGAATTGGCTAAAAATTTGAGCCGTGGCGCGCCTCCGCTCACAGGATCGGAGCCCTGTGGCGGAGGTCTTTTTTTACCCCCACCTCCGTGGTCCGACGCTCCAATTACCGACAGCTAATCCACAATGCCCCCCTGGCTTGCTCCCAAGGCCGGCCGGTGCCTTTTCATTTCTGCAACTGACTCAACGTAACTACCGAACTTTTTTCTTACAGAAATACTTGACAAAACATTCTGTTTGGACGATGATAGGGTAACGCCAACCGAATATGGCCCGGCCGCAAGCAGCGGCCGCGATCAGGAGTTCAGACATGCTCACCGCACACGTCATCGACCGACTGGTGTTTGCCGCCGACGCCCACCGGCTGATCCAGAGCCTGGCGGACAACGGCATGATCTGCCCGCTGCCCCTGCGGGCTCGCCTGGCCCACCCGGTCACCGCCGATGCCCTGGCCCTTCGCCGGCTGGCACAGTTGACCTTCGGACCCACCAGCACCAGCCGCCGACTGGTCGCCAGCCTGACGGAATGCCAGAACGCGGATGGCTCGTATCCGGGCTCCGCCGACCGCGATCCCCTGGCCACCGCGGCAGTCGCGGCCGCCTTCAGTGCCTTGTTGGGCAACCGGGGGCAGGATGACCCGGCCGCCCTGGCGGCTGCTCGTGATCGGGCCATCGCAGCCCTGGCGGGCATGCAGGAAGCGGACGGCCTTTTCGGCGGGCCGGACGACCGCACCCGGCAGGATCGCCAGTTGACCAGCGCGTTCATCTTGTTCCTGCTCAGCCACGACGACGCCTTCCGCGCCGCGGTGAACTTCGCCGGCCTGCTGGACTACTTCGATGAGCACCGCGGCCGGCTGGAGTCCGAGACTGAGGACCTGGTGGAAATGTCTCGCCCCCCTGAAGCGGTTGAAATAGAGCGGTTCAACCATCGCTGCGCAGCCTGAGTGTGGCGCTGGATGCGCTGGCGGCTGCCCCGCATGATTGTCCAACCGTGGAACGCGACCCGTAAAACCTTGCCCGCTTCACCGTGATCGTGTCCCTCTTGTCTCTTGGCTTTTCACTCTTCCCTCTTCTCTCTTCACTCATCCCCACGCCTTGACTACCGCCGTCGATGCCAATGCCCTCGCCGGCATCGCGGCGGTTTTTGCATGGAAGGAATCCCTGCCTAATCCCGGCGGAGGCCGGTTTACCGGCCGTGGCATTGAGGAATCCAACGCAATGGCCTGTCATTCAGAGACTCCGAATCTCATTGACCGCAGAGTCCGGGTGAGGGGGTTAGGATTGTGAAATCGGCGCTCAGCCGCGTGCCGGCCCAACAATGATCGGTGATAATGCGGGGCCATGGCCTATCGCATCGACCTGAAGCAGACGATGGGTGAATCGCTGCGGCGGATCGCGCTGGAGCAGATTCAAGATGCGCTGGCCGACGCCGACAACCGCGACCTGGACGCCGCGGTCCACCAGGTGCGCATGCACTGCAAGAAGCTGCGCGGGTTGCTGCGCCTGGTGCGGCCGAGCTTCGATCAGTTCGCACAGGAGAACGCTGACTTCCGCGACACCGCCCGTCTGCTGGCCTGTTCGCGCGATGCGGCCGTGCGCCTCGAGACGTTCGATGCCCTGATCGCCGACCGCGAACTGGAGCCGGCCGACTATCAGCCGCTGCGGCAGTTACTGGAGCGTCAGCGTGATGAGGCCCTGCACGTGCAGTTCGCCACCCGCGCCCTGCTGGATCAGGCGGCCGCGCGGTTACGTGCTGCCCGGCAGCGCGTCGAGCACTGGCAGTTGAATGCCGAAGGTTTCGACGCGGTGCATGGTGGGCTGACCCGCACCTACCGCCGCGCCCGTTCGGGCATGAGCGTCGCCCTGGAGGAGCCGAGCGTCGAAACGCTGCACGAATGGCGCAAGTGGGTCAAGTACCACTGGTACCACAGCCGCCTACTGCGTCCGCTGTGGCGGCGTCACATGGATCACCGCCGGGCCGCGGCCAGGGACCTGGGCGAATGTCTGGGCCAGGACCGCGACCTGGCCCTGCTAGCGGAACACCTGATCAGCCTGAGCGAGGCGGAGTCGTACGAACTGTTACTCAAGCACATCGATCGCCGCCGCGGGCAGTTGCGGCGAAAGAGCCGGCGCCTCGGCAAGCTGCTGTTCGAGGAAAAACCCGCCGTCTTCGTCGGCCGGTTGCAGCAGCGCTGGGAGCGGGCAGGATGATGTTGATGGATGATGTATGAAGGATGAAGGATGCGCAGGCGTGAAATGTTGCTTTCACATCATCCATCATCCATTATCGATCATCCATCACTTCGGCTGCTGCTTGGCCCAGGAATCCTTCAGCGTCACGGTGCGGTTGAAGATCAACTGGCCGGGCTGCGAATCGCGGTCGAGGCAGAAGTAGCCCATGCGTTCGAACTGATACGACACGCCCGCTTCCGCTTGCGCCAGGGCCGGCTCCAGCTTGACGCCGGTGAGCACCTTGAGCGAATCGCGGCGGACGTTGTCCAGCCAGTTGTCGCTACCGGCCGGGGGCTCGGTGGGATCTTCGACCTCGAACAGGTGATCGTACAGGCGCACCTCCGCTTCGCTGGCGTGATCGGCGCTGACCCAGTGGATGGTGCCGCGGACTTTGCGCCCGTCGGGTGCGTGGCCGCCGGCGGTCTGCGGATCGTAGCTGCACTGCAGTTCGGTGACGTTGCCCGCAGCGTCCTTGACGACCTTTTCGCACTTGATGATGTAGCCGAAGCGCAGGCGCACCTCGTTGCCGGGCGAAAGTCGGAAGTACTTTTTAGGCGGGCTCTCCATGAAGTCATCGCGCTCGATGTAGAGCGTGCCGGTCAGCGGCATCTGGCGCACGCCGGCGTCGGGATCTTCGGGATTGTTCTGGGCGTCGCGCAGCTCGACCTTGCCGGCCGGCCAGTTGGTGATGGTCACCTTCAGCGGGTTGAGCACCGCCATTCGGCGCAAAGCGATCTGGTTCAGGTCGTCGCGCAGGATCGACTCCAGTTTGGCGAACTCGATGTTGTTCTCGCGCTTGGCGACGCCGGCCTCTTCCCAGAAGCGGCGGATCGCAGCTTGGGTGAAACCTCGCCGCCGCAGCCCGCGCAGCGTCGGCATGCGCGGATCGTCCCAGTCGCTGACGTAGCCGCCCTCGACCAGCTCCAGCAGGCGGCGCTTGCTGGTGACCATGTAGGTGATGTTGCCGCGGGCGAACTCGATCTGCCGCGAAGGGAAGATACTCAGTTCGCGGATGAACCACTCATACAGCGGGCGATGGTCCTCGAACTCCAGCGAGCAGAGCGAATGCGTCACGTGTTCCAGCGAATCGCTCTGGCCGTGGGCGTAGTCGTACATCGGATAGATGCACCACTTGTCGCCGGTTCGCGGATGCGCCGCGTGCAGGATGCGATACATCACCGGGTCGCGCAGGTTGAGGTTGCCGGCCGCCATATCAATCTTTGCCCGCAGCACCTTGGCGCCGTCGGGGAACTCACCCTGGCGCATGCGTTCGAACAGGTCGAGATTGTCCTGCACCGAGCGATCCCGGTAGGGACTGTTACTTCCGGGGGTGACCAGCGTGCCGCGATTGCGGCGGATCACCTCGGCCGGCTGATCGTCCACGTAAGCCTTGCCCGCCTTGATCAGTTGCACCGCCCACTCATAAAGCTGATCGAAGTAGTCGGAGGCGTAGAACTCGCACTCGCCCCAGTCGAAGCCCAGCCAGCGCACATCCTCCTTGATCGCGTCGATGTACTCCTGCTCCTCTTTGGTGGGGTTGGTGTCATCGAGGCGCAGGTTGCAGCGGCCGGCGAACTCGGCCGCGATGCCGAAGTCGATGCAGATGGCCTTGGCGTGACCGATGTGCAGGTAGGCGTTGGGTTCCGGCGGAAAGCGGGTGACCACCGGCGGTTGGAAGCGGCCGCTCTGCATGTCGGCGGCCACGGCCTGGCGGATGAAATCGAGCTTGACTTCGGGCGGTTCGGTGGGGGTGGACATAGGCGGGATATTGTAGAAAAGTTTACGCTATCGCACCTGATGATTCCCACCGGGCGGGGGCGGATCGCCTTTCAGTCGCAAACGCTTGTCGGACAGGTCCAGGCGGTACATGATCTGATTGTAATCGTAGCGCGGCGTGGGAACTTTGCTGCCGGAAAACATGGCGGAATAGGTGCCCTCGAAGTAGATGATCCGGCCGCCGTCCTGGGCGAAGTAGGGATGCTGCTTGGGATTGTAGAACGAGTAGTCGCGGTGGGTGACGACCTTGACCGCGCAGCGCCAGGGGCCATGCGGCTGGTCGGCTTCGCTGTACCAGACCTCGCCCAGCAGCGAGCTGCCGCCGACCTCCAGGCCGATCATGATCCACTTGTGGCGATACTCGTTCCACGACACCGCGCCGCCGTGCATGGTGATCGGCTGATCGGTGACCGCGTCGCGCAGGTCGATCCAGGCTTCGTCAGCACGCAGCTTGCCGGCTTCGATCAACTGCTTCTGTCGAGTGTCGTCGATCCAGGCCGTGTCCGCCTTCCAGTCCCAGACCGCGTTGCCCTGCGAGTCGCGCTGCACTTGTGAAGCTTCGCCCTCGAATCGCGTGCCCGGGGCCAGGCAGGTGAATGACTCGTACTGCGATGGATCCAACACGGCGCTCCACTGGGCCCGCACGCGCAGCAATGGGTAAGGTGAGGGGATGTAGAAATAGTGTTGGCCATCAATCGTGGCCACGAAAGGATGGCCCTTGAGGTGCAGCTCGCAAGCGTCGTCCAACGGCTTGAGTTGCTCGAAGGTCTGCGATACGTCATTGAAAATGACCAGGCAGTGATCGAGGCGTTCACCCAGCGAGGCCATGCAATTGGCATGACCGATGATCCGCTCCTGTCCGGTATCGTCGGGCAGGATGATGAATCCATCGAGCCAGTACATGCCCTTTTCCACCTGCGGGAACGGCGCCATGGGCCGGCTGAATCCCTGATCGTCGGTGAAGTAAGTCAGGTTGACGCCCACGCTCGGATCGAGTCCGCCCTGCGCGGGCAGCAGCGAGGTAGCGCCGGCCATGCGGAAGTGACCCAGCGGATACGACTCACGCGAGGTGTCGCCCCAGAACCAATAGAGCTTGCCCTGATAGATGACGTTGAACACTGAATCCTGGCCCATGACCCGGGCGTTGAGCAGCGGTTGTTCGATGGGCGCGGCGCGACCGAGCAGGACGCTGTCGCGGTAGATGCCCTGGCCGGTGACGCGGTAGAGTCGTTCAGCGACATTGAGGCGCTGAAGTTGCAGTTGCGCCGATCCGCCGGGCGTGGTGTGCAGCCTCTGGCCGCGCATGCCGAAGCCGTCGGCGGGAAATTCATAGCCGTCGCTGCTGACGAAAAAGAACACATCGCGATCCATCAGGCCCGGCTCATCAAACGCCACCAGCCCGGCGCTGTCGCTGTAGCAGCGGATTTCATTGGTGGTGCGCAGTTCGACCAGCGGCACGCCGCGCCCGGTTTGGGCATCGACCACCTCGATGGCGAAAGGTTGTCCGCCGAACGCCGCCAGCGAGGACAGAACCTGCACGCACATGACCATCACAACCCGCGAAGCAACCAGTCGCATGGATATCCTCCCGCGCTACAACCGCGCACCTGTTACAGGTTAAAGTCGCAGCACGACGCTCAAAGTTCAATCGTCATCCGCTGTCGGCGGCGTGAGCTTTCCATGGCGGCCAAAACCATGGCCAGGGATTGAATGTTGTCGTGGCACTCGGTCTGCGGTTTGCGGCCGGTGTCGAGGAAGGCGAGCATCTCGCGCAGGGCGCCGTGCGTTTGTGTGTGCGGCATGGGCGACAACTCGATGGCGGCCGGCCTGGTCGGACGCCGGAAACCAAGTTCGCCGGCGACAACTTCACCAACCGGCGGCTGTTCATTTTCCAGTATCAGCGTGCCCTGCTGGCCGATGACGCGCCAGTGGCCGTTCCAGGAGGTGGGGCAACCCTCGGCACACCAGCTACCGCGATAGGTGAAGACGATGCCGTCGCTCATCTCGAAGATGCAGGTGGCTGATGCGTCGCCTGCGTACCACGAGCCGCGCGGGTTGAACTCGTGTGCATAGACCGCCCGCGGTGAAGCGCCGCTGAAGAAACGCGCCAGGTCGAAGTGATGGATGGCCATGTCCAGGATCAGCGGGCTGGGCATCTGATCGCGGAAGCCGCCGAAGTGCGGTGCGGTGTAGAAATCGCAGTTGATGATGGTCAGCGCGCCCAGTTGGCCGGTGGCGATGGCGCGGCGGAATTGATCGTGCAGGGGCAACCAGCGGCGGGACTGGCTGACCATGTAGAGCCTGCCGGTCTTTTCGCTGGTCGCCACCATATTGCGGGCTTCGTCCATGCTCGAGGCCATGGGCTTTTCGCCGATCACGTGCAGCCCGGCTTTCAGCGCTTTACACACCACGTTGCAGTGCGCTTCGGGTACTGTCAGATCGAGTGCAAAGTCAGCCTGCGTGTCCGCTAGCACCTGATCCAGATCATCGCTGGCGATCGCGTCGAACTGGTACTGCTCCACAGCCTTGCGTGCGGATTCCAGGTTCAAATCGACCACAGCCGCGACCTGCACGTTCTCCTGCTTGAGCGGGCCGAACCATGACTTGGAAATCGAACCGGCTCCGATCACGATGGCCCGGCGGGGTGAGGACATGCGGCTGCTCCTGGGCGGTTGGTTCATAACCCCCTCTCCCCTCGGGAGAGGGTTGGGGTGAGGGCCGAACTGCAACCATGCATCATCGTCGTAACGCGCCTATGGTCAATTCGCCCTCACCCTGCCCTCTCCCAGGGGGAGAGGGTTCTGCATAGCCTTGACCGTGTTAGGCCTGATCATCGTGTCGCGGCCGCGTTTTTTCAAGCGACCAATCCGCTGTACCATTGCCCGCCATGACCACGCCTTCGATTGTCACCCGTTTCGCCCCCTCGCCCACCGGCCTGCTGCACGTCGGCGGGGCCCGCACCGCATTATTCAGTTGGGCTTACGCCAAAGGTAGAGGCGGCACGTTCATCCTGCGACTCGAAGACACCGACCAGAAACGCTCCAGCGAAGCGGCCGCCGAGAAAATCATTGAGGATTTGCGCTGGTTAGGGTTGAACTGGGACAATTCCGGGGGCGTCATCCCGCGCCAGTCGCAGCGATTAGCGCGATACAACGAGGTGATCGACGAATTGAAATCGCGCAGGCTTGCCTACGACGATGCCGGCGCGGTCCGCTTCCGCATGGACAACCTTCCGGGGGTTGCTTTTGATGATGCGGTGTACGGGCACATCGAAGTCGGCAAGGGTCAGCTTGAAGATTTCGTGATCAAGAAAGCGGATGGTTTTCCGACATTTCATCTGGCGGTGGTGGTTGATGACATCGACATGAACGTGACGCACGTGATCCGCGGGCAGGAGCACCTGAGCAACACCGCTAAACATGCGGCTCTGTACGACGCACTGGGCAAGCCGCGCCCGGTGTGGGTTCACACGCCGAGCATCATGAACCCCGACGGCTCGAAGATGTCCAAGCGCGACAAGGCGAAGGTGGCGCGTAAAGCTGCACTGGCGAGAATAGAGATAGAAGGACGTGAGGCTTTCATTGATCGGGTTCTTAACGTGAAGCCTGTCCCGATGTACATTCAAGATTCGGATGCTGTGAGTGGAAATATCAGTGACAAAATCGATGGATTCATTGATAGTGAGAATGATGACATTCTGACCGCTGCCGTGATCGCTCTTCGTGAGGGCATTCGCCTCCCAGAGATCAACGTCGCGGACTTCCGCGCCAGCGGTTATCTGCCGGGCGTGTTGTGTAACTATCTGGCGCTGCTGGGCTGGAATCCGGGCAACGATGTGGAGCGATTTGATCTGGATTTCATGTGCGAGACGTTCGACTTCGATCGCATCAACAAGGCCAACAGCAAGTTCGACCGCGAGAAGCTGCTGGCTTTCAATGCTGACACGTTGCAGAAGATGCCCCCGGAAGAGTTTGCATCGCTGCTGAAGGAGCATCAACCGAGGCTGGCGACGAAACTCGGTGATCAATTCCGGGGGTTCGCGGGCATGTATCAACCGCGCAGTCGCACGCTCAATGATCCAGCCGAGCTTGGCAGGTTCTTCTTTGAAGCGCCCACGACCTACGACGACAAGGCGGTCAAGAAAAACCTGGCCAGGAACGATGGCGAAGGCTTGAAGCTGTTGGGCGAGTTCCGCGATGTGCTGGCTGGCACCGAATGGAATGCTGCGGCGCTGCAGGCGGCGGTGGAGAAGTTCACCGCGGACAAGCAACTGAAGAACATGGGCAGCATCGCCCAGCCGCTGCGCGTGGCCCTGACCGGCACGGCCGTCAGTCCGCCTATCGACCAGACGCTGGAACTGATCGGTCAGCAGGAAACGCTGGCCCGCGTCGATCGATGCCTTGACAAATGCAAAGAGAATTGAACCGCAGAGACGCGGAGGACGCAGAGGAAGGCATTGGATTAGCCACGGATGAACACGGATGAACACGGATAAGAATCCAAGGCATTGAAATTTGAATGCAATCTGTGTTCATCCGCGTCTTTTCAGCGTACATCCGCGTTCACTTCTTGTCTTCCTCCGCGTTCTCCGCGTCTCTGCGGTTCAACTCATATTGCCCCCGGACCGCATCGCGCCTATCGTTATCAGCTATCAGGTTTTTCAAGGAGCATCGCCATGATCCGCACCGCCAATCCCGCGCTGAATGAACGAACGTTCGGCAACTTCGATCTGACCGCAGCCTCACCTTCCAACGTGATGACGCTGCAGGGCACGGTGAACAAGACCGCCATCCTGCTGGCGCTGCTGGTGCTGGCGGCAGGCTTCGTCGTGCATGCCGTGTCGCAGGCGACGGATATGGCCGCGGCTGCCATGCCCTGGATCGCGGGCGGGGCGATCATCGGCTTCATCCTGGCCCTGGTGACCATCTTCGTCCAGAAAGCTGCGCCCTTCACCGCGCCGCTGTATGCCCTGGCCGAGGGCGCATTCCTGGGCGGATTGTCAGCGGTGGTCAATGCCCAATTTCCGGGGGTGGCTGTGCAGGCGGTCGGTTGCACGTTCGGCGTGTTCGCGGTGATGCTCACGCTGTACATGACCCGCATCGTGCAGCCGACGCGGAAGTTCATGATCGGCGTGGTCGCGGCCACGGCGGGCATCTGCCTGTTCTATTTCGTCGAGATCATCCTGAACCTGTTCGGCGTTGGCACCGGGTTGCTGGCGTTCAACAACACCAGTCCGCTGTCGATCGGCATCAGCGTGGTGGTGGTGATCATCGCGGCCCTGAACCTGGTGCTGGACTTCGGCTTCATCGAGAGCCAGGCCCAGCGCGGGGCGCCCAAGTACATGGAATGGTTCGCCGGCTTCGGCCTGCTGGTGACGCTGGTGTGGCTGTACCTGGAAATTCTGCGCCTGCTGGCGAAGCTGCAGAGCCGGGATTGAACCGCAGAGACGCAGAGGACGCGGAGGAAGACGAATAGAGAACTCGGATGTAATTCAAATTTCAATGCCTTGAATTCTTGTCCGTGTTCATCTGTGTTCATCCGTGGTTTCATGTCTTTCTGAAACTGCGAAATCCGCGGTTGCTCCCCATCGGTTCCAAATCGCTACCATTGCCGCCATGAAATCCCTGCGGGCGCAGTATTTTTTTTCTTACGCGGTGATGGGAGCTTTCATTCCTTACCTGGCGGTGTTTCTGCGCCAGCGGGAGTTGAGCGATCAGCAGAGCGGATGGGTGCAGTCCGCCTGGGGGCTGGCGGTGCTGTTGTCGCCGGTGCTGATGACGCTGGCGGCCGACCTGCACGTGCCCAATCGCCGGCTGCTGCGACTGGCGTTTGTCGGTTGCGGCGTGGCGATGGGGGTGATGGCGGCCCTGACGCACTTCTGGCCGCTGCTGATCGCTTACACGGTGGCCGCCCTGGCCCTGACGCCGGCGCTCAGTCTGCAGGACGGACTCAACTTCGCCGAGCAGGATCGCCGCTCTGCCAATGGGATGGCGACCGTTCCCTACCACCGCGTGCGCATCTACGGCACGCTCGGTTACATCGTGCCATCGCTGCTGTTGTACGTGCTGCTGGGGCAGGGTGTGCCGATCATGGTGATCATGCTGGCAGCCGCGGTGCTGTGCGCGGCAGGGGCGTTCAACACGTTTTTTCTGCCGCATCCGCCGGGACACGAGCAGCGATTGCAGAAATCGAAACTCAACCTGCCCACGCTGGCGGCCCTCAAGACCATGTTGCAGCCTCAACTGCTGATCTTCTGCCTGGCGATGTGGTTGTGTCAGGCAGCGGTGGCAGGGTACTACAGCTTTTATCCGCTGTACCTGACCGAATCGGTGGGCATCGACCAGCGCTGGCTGGGATTGATCTCCAGCATCGGCGTGATGATGGAGATTCCGCTCGTGCTGGGCTTCGGTTGGCTGCTTGCCCGCATGAGTCTGCGCTGGCTGCTGACCGCCTGTCTGCTGGCCACGGCGTTGCGATTGGGATTGCTCTCGCAGTTTGACAACATGTGGGCAGCCATCGGCACGCAACTGCTGCACGGGCCGCTGGTGCTGGTGGTGCACGTGGCCCCGCCGGTGTATCTGAACCGCTGCGCCCAGCCGGGGTATCGCAATTCCATTCAGGGCCTGTACGCGGTGCTGATCATGGGCACCGGACGACTGGTGGGCAACGCGGCAGCGGGCTATGCGGCCCATCAGAGCCTGGGGCTGCTGTTCGGCCTGGAATGCGGACTGCTGGTGTTGGCGGCCGCGATGATCGGCCTGCGCGGGCGCGGCTGGCACGAGGTCAAGCCCTGAGCGGGAAATTCGAAAATCGAAACAATGTCCGAATGACGAATGACGCAAGTTTCGATCATTCGTCATTATTTCGTCATTCGAATTTCGTCATTCGAATTTCCACCTAACTTTCGGCCAGGTGGCGTGCGCGTTCGATCAGCTCGTCGCTGACTTCGGGCATGGGGTAGTACTTGCGCAGAAACTCGCGCAACTGTTCGCTCTCAGCCACGCGCACGTAAACCACCGGCTCCAGCTTGTGAACCAGGAACGTCACCGAGCGGGCCAGACGCCGGCGCGAGGCGGCCACCAGCAGTTCGCCGCCGCTTTCAAAATGCAGCGGCATCACTTCGAACTGCCAGGCCTGGCGGCGATTGATCAAATGCAGGGCGCCTTCGTCGAAGCGCTGCTGCGCCAGATCGATGGTGCCGGTGAAGCGATGGTACTGTTCGATCCAGGCCTGCTCGATGGAGCCGGGCAGGACGTCGAACATGCGTTCAGCCAGGACGCCGAAGGGCAGTTGCTCCTTCTTCTGGGCCTGGAGGATTTCAAAGACCTGCTGCTCGCTGAGCACGCCTTGTTCGACGAGGATCTGGCCGATGTAAACGGGTTGCGACACACGGAATCTCCTTGTCGTCGTGGACAGGGGAAGCATCGGCGCAACCGTGGTCGGGCATGAGTTGGGGTTTGGCGCAGAGGCGGCCGCGGGGCGCATCAGCGTGTTCCGATCGCGCAGGTCGGCGCAGACGGGCGGCGTGGGGCGCATTTGTGGGGTTTGGGGACATGCCGGCTAAAGCCGGCACGCCGGGCGGGTGCGGTTTATTCGGACGCTTCGAGCAGGTCGATGCGCTTGACACTGTAGATGTCCAGCTTCAGGGCGTCGTCGTACTGTTTTTTGCCCTGGATGCCGACGAGTTTGCCCAGGTGTTTGTGGGCGTCAACAGGTCGGGTGGGCTGCACCCAGGCGATGGTGCGGCCATCACCGGCAATCACCCGGTACAGGCGGGGCAGTGTTTCGCCGCTGTACACGGCACTGGCCATCAGCGTGCCCACCAGATCATAGTCAGATTTCTGGAGCGTGCTGGCCTCGGCGGCGGCGGCTTCCTCGGCCATCTGCTTCTTCTCAGCTTCGAACTGCTTGAGCGTCGCAGCCAGTTTTTCGTTGCGCTTGAGCACCGCGATGCGCTGGGCCACCAGCAGTTTCTCCGAGCCGGTCATCTGCGACTGATCCAGGCCCTGATAGGCAGCCAGCATCTGGTCGATCGGCTGCTCATCGACGGGCTTGAGGAACAGCGGCAGGGTCTGCTTTTCCAGTTCCGCCAGAGAGTTGTTGGTGATCACCGTCTCGGGTTCACCGCCTTTTTCTTCCATCACCACCACCGCTGGCGCTTCCTCCGCAGCGGGTGCGGATTCGATGGCGGGTGCTTCGGTACGGGTTGCCGCGATCGGCTCGGGAGTTGTGGGCGCTTCAGTCACGGGCTCGGCGGGCGTGGCCGGTTCGGTGGGGGCGACGGCCGGTGAACCGGTCTCCGCCGTCCCCGGAAGGGGTGTTTCGAGCGCGGGAGTTTCTTCGGCGGGCGGCGGCTCCGCAGTGTTCACTTCTTCCGGGGGTGAGGCTTCCGGGGGAACCTGGTCGGCCCGCTGGACGCTGCCGGGTGGCAGGAAGACGTAAGCGCCCTTGGGCGGGACGATCTTATAATAGCTGCCGACCTCCTCGATGATCTGCACGGTGGCGCCCTTGTCGAGCACCGCCTGCACGCGCCAGCTTTCGCCGGGCGCTTGCAAGGATGCCGCTTTGACCTCCTGGCCGTCAGCGGTCACTTCACCGACCTTGCCGTCGCCCTTGGCATCGACGAAGGCCTTGCTGATGTAGCTGAAAACGCCTTCGGGCGGGACGATCTTGTTCCAGCCATAGAAGACCTCGTCCACGCGGACCTTGGCGCCCTTGGCCACGGAGCCGACGACGTAGTAGCGCATGCCGGCACCGCAGCGGACCTGCACGTCGTCCTGCACGACCACGCCCTCAAAAGGCACTTCCTGGCCAAGGACCAGACTCGCGCTGGCCAGCACGGTCAGCGTCACGATCAAGAGGCATCGGTTCACAGCGCGTCTCCCTGTTGAGCTCGTCAGACCCCCTAATCCTACCCGATTTGCCACGGTTTCGGTCAAGTGGCTTACTTTGAGCCATTCCAGTCATTGCATCCGATGCGACCATCGGTCAACATGACCGACCTTCACTTTCTCAGGAGCTGCCCATGATTCGCACCCTTCAAGTCATTGCGCTGTCCCTGATCCTGATCGCTCTGGCTGTTTCGCAGGCCCGGGCTCAGGCCCTGCCCTCGGTCAACCTCGGCCTGACCAGCTTCCTCGACGGCGGTCCGCCCGCAGGTCCCGGCTTCTACTATCAGCAGTATTTCCAGATCTACGAGGGTGACACCTATCGCGATGCCGACGGCGACCAGATCGCCTTCCCCGACGTCAGCGTGCTGGCTTCGCTCAACCAGTTCATCTACCAGTCCGACCAGGCCATCCTGGCCGGCGGCAAGTGGGGCATCGACGTGATCGTGCCGGTCGTGTACATCGATCTGGACCCCGAGGTCTTTCCGTTGACCGATTCGGGCACGGGGCTGGGCGACATCCTGGTCGGGCCGTTCATTCAGTTCGATCCGATCATGGGCGAGAACGGCCCGCTGTTCATGCACCGCATCGAACTGCAGACGATCTTCCCCACCGGCAAGTACGACAGCGATGACGCCCTGTCGCCGGGCGCTAACGTCTATTCGTTCAATCCCTACTGGGCGTTCACCTGGTTCCCCTCAGCCAAGTGCGAAGTGTCGGGCCGTATCCACTACCTGTGGAACAGCGAAAACGACGATCCCAATCCGGTGCTCTTCGGCGGCGCTGACGACATTCAGCCCGGCCAGGCGCTTCACATGAACTTCGCCACCAGCTACGAGTTGATCGAGAAGAAGCTGCGGGCCGGCATCAACGGCTACTACCTCAAGCAGATCACCAATGCCAAGATCGACGGCTCCAGCGTGGCCGACAGCAAGGAGCAGGTGCTGGGCATCGGCCCCGGCGCCATCTACAGCTTCAGCCAGAACGATCACGTGTTCGTCAACGCGTATTGGGAAACCTGCGTGGAAAATCGGACGGAAGGCTTCCGCCTGATCCTGCGCTGGACGCATCACTTCTGATTTGACTGCAACAATCCGCCCATATAGCCCGGCCATTTTGGCCGGGTTTTTTTATTGCAGCACTTCCGCGATTTCATCACGAAACCGTCTGGCTGCGCCTGCCACGTCATCGGCGTAGATCACGCTGCGGCTGGCGGTGATGATCGCGCCGCGACCGTCGGGATGGAAGCACGCACGCAGGTCTTTGGCTTTGCCGCCCTGCGCCCCGTAGCCGGGCACCAGGAAAAGCTGATGCGCCATGCGCTGGCGCAGGGCCGCCAGGTCGTGCACCTTGGTCGCGCCCACCACCGCGCCCAGCAGGCTGTATCCGCTGTCGCCGACGTATTCAGCACCCAGGTGCATCACCATGTCCGCCACCGCTTCACACACTCGCCGCCCGTCTTCCAGCATCAAGGTTTGCAGCGAGTCACTGCCCGGATTGCTGGTGCGCACCAGCACGAAAAGACCCGCACCGTTTTGATGGGCGCTGTCGAGGTAAGGCTCCAATGCGTCGGCCCCCAGATAACCGTTGACCGTCATGGCGTCGGCCGCGTGCGCACCTTCCAGGAAAGTGGCAGCGTAGTGGCAGGAACTGATGCCGATGTCGCCGCGCTTGGCGTCCGCGATCACCAGCAGGCCGCGATCGTGCCCGTGATTGACGATGCGTTCATAGACTTCGATGCCTTTGGCCCCATAGCGCTCGTAGCAGGCCAGTTGAATCTTGACCGCCGGCACGTGTGCGGCCACGGCATCCAGGATCATGCACGACCAGTCTTCAAGACTGCGCCCACCCAACTTGCCCGGCTCCGGATCCAGGCCCACACACACCGGCCCGCCCTTGGCATTGGCGGCTGCGAAAAATCGCTCAGCGAACGGTTGCATATCCACCATGATACCGCATCACACCCGGCCAAAATGGCCGGGCTATATAACCAATGGTGCTAGTTGCTCATTAAACGAATAAAGGCTTGCCGATGCTGGTGTTGGACACAGCACAGCATGGAGGCAAGCCCATGGTCATGGAAGACCACATCATCGCATT
>JADLFV010000006.1 GCA_020849625.1 Phycisphaeraceae bacterium | reverse complement strand
GTGTGCACCTGCACTTACGCACCATTTCACCCCTTCAAAACTTCCGGGGGCGCGCACAAACGTTGCGCTGCGCCCTTTTATAGGAAGGCCGTCCGGTTTCGGATGAGGCTCAATTGCTTGATTACCCCCAGTCGCCTGAGTGGAAAAAACACTCGGCACGGACGCGACCGGGCCCAAGTGAGTGAGTGCTGCTTCGACGCCATCGGCTTGACGTACGTCCGCCCGTGCCCGGATTCCAAGCGTTCAGAAAGCCCCCCGCCCCCGGAAAGTGAAAAACCACTTCCGGGGCGGAGGCTGACAGGCGCGTCGCCTACCGGCTCTATGGGGCCTTGCCGACGCTGGCCTTCCTGTTGTGTCGCTTCGCTGCGCGCGTGGCGGATTTGAGCCGATCGGATCCGTCGCGGCGCAGCGAGGTGATCTTTCAAATGTCGGATTTCGAATTTCGGATTTCGAATGTTTGCGCAGGAGGCATGGGATGAATCGATCGCAAATCGAAAATCGACAATCGCAAATTCCCTACATTCCCGCGGCTTTTCGCAGTTTGCCCAGCTCCAGCGGGGTCAGGCGGCGCCACTGGCCGACGGCCAGGCCCTTGAGTTGCAGCGGGCCCACGGCAATGCGATGCAGGCGGCGGACTTTGAAACCCAGGCGCGCCAGCATACGGCGGATTTCACGATTGCGACCTTCGCGCAACGTGATAGCCAGCTCTGTGCCGTCGCCGCGCGTGCGATCGGTGAAGCGGCGCAGCACGCGCACCTGCTCGGCGGCGGCCTTCACCGCGGCGCGGGATTTGCCGGCAACGGTTGTTCGTTTTTTATTTCCGGGGGCGGGGGCCAGATACAAACCGCGGCGGAGTTTTTCCACGTCGTCATCGCTGATGCGGCCGCGCACGCTGACGCGATACTGCTTGGGCACTTCGTAGCTGGGATGCGTCAGATGCTGAGCCAGTTCGCCGTCATCGGTCAGCAGGATGAGCCCGGTGCTGTCAGCATCGAGTCGGCCGACGGGGAACAGGCGCTGCTCCAGCGGGACCAGGTCGAGCACGGTCTTGCGCTGCTGCGGATCGCTGGCGGTGCAGATCACGTGTCGCGGCTTGTTGAGCATGATGGTGGTGTGCGTCTGCCGGGTCGCGCGCTTGCTTTTTTCCCCGCCGGCCGGTTCGCTGACGGTCTGGCCGTCCACTTCGATTCTGTCGCGCTCGGGATCGATGAACACGGGCAGTTGCGTGACGCGCCGGCCGTTGACGAAGACGTGACCTTGCTCGATCAACTGTTCGCACCGGCGACGGGACGCCACGCCGGCGGCCGCGAGCAGTTTCTGCAGGCGCAGGCCGGGCGACTGGGCGGGACTTTTACGGGTGGCACTCATGGCTCAAAATCCGGGGGCAGGTTCAACGCGGTAGCGTTCGTTTTCAACCAGTCGCGCACGGACTGGGCCATGCCGGGATCATTGCGGGCTTCGGCGACCTCGATGGCGCGGCGAGCACAGTCTAGCGTTTCCGCGAGCTTACCCTGAGCCGCCATCGCCACCGCCATGTTGGCCCACGCTTCGGCGGCTTTCTCATTCAGTTGCAAAGCACGTTGATATTGCTCGACCGCCTCAGGCCAACGACGCAGCGCAGCCAGCACCGCGCCCAGGTTGCTGTGGGCTTCGGCGTCGCTGTCATCCAACTGCACGGAGCGGCTGCTGTGCTCGAGCGCTTCCTGGGCGCGACCAGCCGACAACAGCGCCAATCCCAGGTTCTTTTCGATGCGGGCCGAGTCGGGATCGAGCTTCAGAGCATGCTCAAGGTGGGCGATGGATTCGATGATTCGCCCTTCGTTCATCAGTTCAACGCCGCGGTTGTTCAGCGCGAACACGCAGTCGGGATTCTTCGCCAGCGTGGCGCGGTTGATCGTCGGCTCATCACGATAGATGCCGCACTGGGCCCAGGTCAACGCCCCCAGCAGCGCGCCCACGCCCAGCGCCAGTATCAGCGCGGGCGTCGCCGCCTGCCGGTGCAAGCGCTGCCAACCCGCAACCAGCAACGTGAGCGGCGCGACGATCGCCATGTACTGATAGTGATCCGCCACCAGCGTGTACTTCATGAACCCCACGTCCGCAAAACCCATCACCGGCACCAGGGCCAGCACAAAACATCCCCACGCCAGCAGCCACGGCCGGGCCCAGGCTTTTCGATAGCGCCACAGCAGCGCCGTCACCGCCACGCATGCGATCAGCGGCAACCACCACTGCAACTGTCCGGCTGCGATGTCCCACTTGGGATAGATGAAGATCAGGTCGATCGGCAGCAGCGCCTTGGAAAGATAGAACCACACCACGGCCGCCGCGCCCAGCAGGCGCTCGATCACGCTCACATCGCGGATCACGATGGGTTTGCCGTGCGTCTGAAACCACACGTTGACCAGACCCAGCACCAGGGCGATGCCGAAGAAGGCGGTCGTGCGCATCAGCGCGCGGCGGTCGAGGTTGTTGCGCCACCACGCCAGCAGCAGCAGGATCAGCGGCAGCGTGACAGCCGAACCTTTGCTGAGCATCGCCAGCAGGAAGCCGATCACGCTCAACACGTACCAGCGGTCATAGCCGCCGCTGCGCAGCCAGCACAGGATCGAGAGCAGAAAAAACACCATGGCCAGCAGCGTTTTTCGCTGGGCGATCCACGCCACCGCCTCCACGTTCACCGGATGCAGCGCGAACAACAGTGCCGCAAGCAGCGCCCCCGGAATCGCCAACTGCCGCAGCAGCACATAGAGCAGCATGGACGCAGCAACATGCAGCAGCAGATTGGTGACGTGATAGCCCAGCGGGTTCATGCCCCACAATCGCCACTCGATCCACAAGCTGGTCTGGCTGATCGGCCAATAGTCCTGGGCCTCGGTGGTCAGCCAGGTGCGCGACAGTCCATCGGCGGCATGAACCAGGGGATTGTGCGTGAGCAACTCGTCGTCATCGGGCAGGAACTGGCCGCGCATGGCGGGCAGATAGACGATCATCGCCGCGATGGGGATCAACAGTGGCGCAGCTCGTCGGATCATGGGCGGGCACCCGAAGCGTTTTCATCCGGCGCCAGCAGCCGGCCTAATCGCTCGGCCAAAGCGGTGTCGCCTTGTGCCCGTGCCAGGTCGTAGGCCCGCTGCGCCGCGGCGATGGCGTCGTCCATGCGGTCCAGATTCATGTACGCCTGGGCCAGATTGACCCACGCCTGCGTGAGCGTCGGATCAGTTTCCAGGGCGCGCTGGTAATGCGTGATCGCCTGCTGGTAGCGCTCGAGGCGCACCAGGGCCATGCCCATGTTCACGTTGGCTTCCACGTCGTCGCGCTTCATGTTCAGCACCACGCGCAGATGCTCGATCGCCTGCTCGGTGCGGCCCTGGTGCAGCAGGCGCACCGCCATGTTGTAGTTGGCGTCGATGTTGTAAGGATCCAGGCGCAGGGCCTGCTCGTAGTGGCCGATCGCCTCGTCGATTCGGCCGAGCTTGGCCAACGCGGCGCCCCAGTTGCTCTCCGCCAGGGCGAGCGTGGGCTGATTCTGCAGGGCGATGCGGTACTGCTCGATGGCCTGGTCGTATTGGCCGACGTCGGCCAGCAGCGAGCCGAGGTTGTTGCGGGCCATGGCGAAATTCGGATCGATCTGCAGCGCCCGCTCGAACAATTGCCTTGCCTTCCGGGGGTCGCCGCGCTCCTGCCAGATGGCAGCCAGGTTGTTGCAGGCCACTTCGTTGTCGCCTTGATGGGCGATCAGGTCCTGCCACAGCAGGGCCGGATCGCGATACATGGCCAGACGATGCAGATTGACCAGTGCGAGCACGAGCACCAGCAGCAAACCCAACGCGCCCGCCGAGGCCGGCTTCAGACGCATGCGATGCAGCAGACTGAAACCAGCCGCCACCAGCAGGGCCGCGATGGCCGCCAGCGGCAGATACACGCGACGTTCGGCGGCCGCTTCGGTGATGATCGGCACCAGCGACGTCGGCGCCAGGATCATCAGCATCCACGCCAGGACATAACCGACCGTCCACCGCCGCCACAATCCCACAGCCGCCAGCGCCACCAGCAGCAGCACCGCGCCGCCGAACACGATCGTTGACAGCGCCCCGCTGAGATACACCGTCTTGTAATGCAGCAGCAGCGGCCAGGGCCAGACCGCCAGCTTCAGATACATCAGTAGCACCCTGCACTGACTGAGCCACCAATCGAACAGCGACACGTTCAAGCCGAAACCCGCCGAGATGGAGCGCGGCCCACCGACATTCAACGCCAGCAACACCAGCCAGCCCGCGCCCACCGCCACGTACAGCGGCCAACTCTGCCGAATGCGCTTCCAGCCCGCGCCCATCAACGTCCACTGATACAGCAGCACCGCCAGCGGCGCGCTGACCATCACTTCCTTGCACGCCATGCCCGCAGCGCAACTCAAACCCGCCGCGATCAGCCATCCCCACTTGGCGGCCGACCAGTTGGGGATTGTTTCGCAACCCTCTCCCCCAATTCCGGGGGCCGCCTGCCAGTAGCGCAGCGCCGCGTAGATCGTGGCCAGGTAGAACAGGCCCATCATCAGTTCGGTGCGCTGGGTGATGTAGATGACCGCTTCGCTGTTAAGCGGATGCACGGCCCAGATGAGTCCGACGATGGCCGCCAGGGCCGGGCGGAAGCGGCCGAAGTTGAAGCGCGGCAGAGCCAGTGTTCGGCCCACGATGGCCCACACCAGCAGCGACGACAGCGCGTGCAGGGCCACGTTGAACAGGTGATAGCCGAACGGATTCAGTTCGCCGAATCGGTAGTTGATGGCGAAGGTGACATTGACCAGCGGCCGACCGGCGGTGGGCGAGTAGCGCAGCGGATGCAGCATGGGCCCGGGCGGCCAGAGCTGGCGGATGGTGGGGTTCTGGACGACGGTGACGTCGTCATCGAAGATGAACGGGGCATTGAGCGACCAGCCATAGACCAGCCACACGGCCGCCACGATCAGCACCGCGCTGATCAGCCGGTGTTGCCGCTCGGGCGTGCTGGCATGGCTGTCCATGAGGGTCTTTTGTACCTCTTGCAGCGGCCGACCGCCAACCGCGATGGTCGGCCGCGTCCGGCACTGCTATGATGCACCGGGGTCACAGACCCCGGCTCTGCATCCGAGCCGGGCACTGTGTGCCCGGTCTTCATCCGCCCTGGAGGCTGACATGAAAAGAGACAAGGGATTTGCGACTTGCGATTTTCGATTTGCGAATGCCCACCGGGGCGACGCCAGCGCACGATCCCATTCGCAAATCGCACGGCTTCAACAGCGGTCTCAGCCGCTAAATCCAAAATCGCAAATCGGCTACCGGGGGTTCACGCTCATCGAGATGCTGGTGGTCATCAGCATCATCCTGCTGCTGATAGGCATCCTGCTGCCGGCGCTGAGCAAGGCCAGAGCCAACGGCCGCAATACGGTCTGCACCAACAACCTGCGGCAATGGGGCATCGCAGCGCAGGCATACTGCGACGACAACAAGGACTTTCTGCCCAAACCCCAGTTCGAAACCGGCAGCAGCGCCAAGGATGACCAGGATGATGGCAAGTGGTACAACGCTCTGCCGCCCTACATCAATGCGCCGAAGTACAGCCTGATCTATGACGGTTCGAAAACCAAAGAATACAAACAGGAACACATCTGGTGGTGTCCTGAGGCGCGCCTGCAGTTCGTTGAATATGGATTCACCAGCGCGGGCAACGCTTTCGATTATGCATTCAACACAGTGCTTGACGGCACCAGCAGCTATGGTCCTAAACCGCCGAGCGGGCAAAGACACATCAACACCTATCACATCAAGGAAACTTCCAAGACATTAATCATGACCGAACCTGTTTCTCGTGTTGAGTACGTCTCCATCGGCTCCGCTTCCACTGGCGTGGTCGATCCCGATCGCCACTTCGGTCAGTACGTCAATATGCTGTTCCTTGACAGCCACGTCACCAACGTCGTCGGGAAAGACGCCCAGACGGTTTACTCTGGTCCGGGCAGGCCGATCAACACAACATACTGGACGACGAACGAAGGTGAAGTCGTCTGGGGCTCGTTCTACAGAGGGGGTTGATCCAGTCAACTCGCGCTCAGTCGGCGGCGGCTTCTTCCAGGGCCTTGGCGAAGTCGGCTTTGGGGGTGACGCCCACGAACTTGCGCACGGGTTGGCCGGCTTTGAACAGAATCACCGTCGGGATGGCGCTGATCTGATAGCGGATGGCGGTGTCGCGGTTGCTGTCGGTATCGACCTTGCCCACCTTGGCTTTGCCTTGGAACTGGTCGGCCAGTTGATCGATGGTGGGGGCCAGCATCTTGCAGGGCATGCACCATTCAGCCCAGAAGTCCACCAGCACGGGCTGGTCGCTTTGCAGCACCTCGGCTTCGAAATTGTCATCCGTGAACTGATGCACGCTCTTGCTGGCCATGGGAATCGGCTCCTGCGGGGGGATGGCGTAGGTAATGACGATTGTATGGCCGGTCGCTGTCAGGGTCCAATCGAGGGGGAGGTGCATGGCGGATGGGGGATGGCGGATGGCGGATGGATGATGGATAGGGACAGAGCAGCCGGCTGGCGGGAGTTGATCTGTTCACATCATCCATCATCCCTCGCCTTCCCCGCCGGTCGGGGCGGTTGTAAGGGTGGCAATCAGCGGGTGGAAAAGACAATTATGCTTGACGAGCGGGCAGACGTGGATAATGATGGAATAGCTGTATTCTTCACGGAGGAGTCGGTCGGGATGCGACATTGGGCCCAGGCGGTGAGTGTGTTGTGTGTGTTGCTGACCGCTGGCGCGGCCCGCGCCATCGTGGTGCATGACGGCACCGGCTCCACCAGCAACCCACCTGCCAATGAATCAGCCCCGGCCAATAACCCCATCGGTTGGGCCAACGTCGGCTGGGGCAGCTTCAGTTCGCCCCTGGGTTCACCCGGTACCGCGGTCTACGTCGGCAACGGCTACGTGCTCACCGCCAATCACACCAGCAGCAACTCCATCCGACTGTTTACCGACGACCCCAGCGGCGGCACAGCCTACGGCGCCCTGGGCGGCACCTCCACCCTGCTGACCAATCCCAACAGCAGTGACAGCGAGCTGCGCCTGTTCCGTATCAACGACCCCGGCCTCTCTCGCTTGTACATCTATGACAAGACGGTGACCGTCGGCGTCCAGGCCATGATGATCGGCACCGGCCTGGAGCGCGGCAGCGGATACCAGGGCTACGACTTCATCGGTAACCCGGCCATCGACGCCTATGGTTATGACTGGGCCGCCACACGCGACAAGACCTGGGCCTACAACAACGTCTCGGAAATCAACCTCGACTACGGCGGCATCAACCTAGCCAATACCGTTGGTTCGCTCAAGCCGTTCGTGTCCATCGGCACCGAGTTCGATCAGAACGGTGACGGTCAAGCGAGCGGTATGGACTCCGGCTCGGCCCTGTTTATCTATGACGATGACGACGCCCGCTGGGAACTGGCCGGCATCGCCGTGTTCGTCAGCGCCTACGCCAACCAGCCGGCTAACACCAGCCTGCTGGGACAGAACACTTACTACATCGACCTCACCCAGTACGCGGCGCAGATCAATCCCCTCACCCTCCAGCCCGGCGACGCCAACGGTGACGGCCTGGTCAACCTGGCCGACCTGCAGATCCTCGGCGATAACTGGCAATCGATCTCCGCCAACTGGGGTGAAGCGGACTTCACCGGCGACAATATCGTCAACCTCGCCGACCTGCAGATCATCGGCGACAACTGGGGCTACGGCACATCACCCGACCTCTCATTCGATCAGGCGTTGTTGAATGTGACCTTCATCCCCGAGCCCGGCGCGATAACGATGCTGACCGGGTTGACCTGCTACGTTCTGCTGCGCCGTCGCCGCCCCGTTTAGCCCCCGCGGCCACGCGGGGGAGCCCGGCGTAGCCGCCGGGGCTAAGCTCACCGCCGCTTGACGTACTGTTGTTCGTAGTAGTCGCGGTACGCTCCGCTTTTGACCCGCTGCCACCAGTCGGGATGCTCGACGTACCAGCGCACCGTCTGCTCCAAGGCCCCGGGCCAGGCGCTGCGCGTCGGTCGCCATCCCAGTTCCTTTTCAATCTTCCGTGCGTCGATGGCGTAGCGGCGATCGTGGCCTAAACGATCAGTCACCGGCTCGATGAATGACTCGTCCTTGCCCATGATCTTGAGAATGGCGTGCGTCAAATCGAGGTTGGATCGCTCGTTGTTGCCGCCGATGTTGTAGGTGCCCCCGGAAGTGAAATCTGCCTTTTCCAGCACGGTCAGCAGAGCTTCGCAGTGGTCCTCCACGTGCAGCCAGTCGCGCACGTTGCGGCCGTCGCCGTACAGCGGCACCTTTTTGCCCTCGATCAGGTTCGTCACGAACAGCGGGATCACCTTCTCGGGGAACTGGTAGGGGCCGAAGTTGTTGGAGCAGTTGGTGATGATGGCGGGGATGCCGAAGGTGTGCTGATAGGCCCGCACCAGCAGATCGCTGGCGGCCTTGCTGGCCGAGTATGGCGAAGAGGGCGCGTAAGGCGTCGTCTCGGTGAACTTGACCTGCGGTTGATCCAGCGGCAGATCGCCATAGACCTCGTCCGTGGAAACGTGCAGGAACTTCACCTTGCCCCTGAGCGCCCGCACCGCATCCAGCAGCGTCTGTGTGCCCAGCACGTTGGTCAGCACGAACGGCCGCCCGTCCATGATCGAGCGATCCACGTGCGATTCGGCTGCCATGTGCACCACCGCATCGCATTCCGCCACCAGCCTGTTCACCAGATCGCGGTCGTTGATGTCGCCTTTGACGAAGCGGTATCTCGGATCGCCTTCGATGTCCGCGAGATTTTCGAGATTGCCGGAGTAGGTCAGCACATCGAGGTTGGTCAGTGAATAGTCGGATCGCTCGCGCAGCACGAGGCGCACAAAGTTGGACCCGATGAACCCGCAACCGCCGGTGAGAAGTATGTGCATGATGAAAACCTATTGAACCGCAGAGACGCAGAGGACACAGAGGAAGGCAGGAATACAAGCGTTTTAAGGCGCGATGAGAAACCGCAGATTTCGCAGATGGCACAGATTAAGAAAATGCAGAAAAGTAGATTGGATGACAAAGGTTTGTATTGAACTGTCTTTATCAGTGTTCATCCGTGGTTTCTGCCTTCCTCTGTGTCCTCTGCGTCTCTGTGGTTCAAAACCCGCTTCAGGTTGCTTTTCCATTCCGGCATCTGCCCTACCACCGCCTCCGTCCTGCTCAAATCCAGCACACTGTAGGCCGGCCTTTTGGCGGGGCGGGGGAACTGAGCGCTGGTGCAGGGTTGGATGTCGCAGTCGTGGCCGGCCAGCTCGGCGATTTTGCGGGTGAACTCGTACCAGGTGCACTGGCCGCCGTCGGTGACGTGGAAGATGCCGCTCTCGCCCTGCTGGAGCAGTTGCAGGCTGACCGACGCCAGGTGTTGAGCGCTGGTGGGTCGGCCGCGTTGATCGTTAACAACTTTCAGCGCGTCTTTTTCCTTCGTGAGCTGGAGCATGGTCAGCACGAAGTTATTGCCCCACGGGGCGTACAGCCAGCTTGTACGGATCAGCAGGTGATCGCAGTCGGCCTCCTGCAACTGGAGTTCGCCCACTGCTTTGCTTCGGCCGTAGGCGTTGATCGGATCGCGCGGGTGGTCGATCGGGTAAGGCGAAGCGGCCCGGCCGTCGAAAACATAGTCGGTCGAGTAATGCACCAGCGCAGCGCCGATGGCTTTAGCGCGGGCGGCCAGATATCCGACGGCATCACCGTTGAGCTTGGTGGCTTCGGCTTCGTAATCTTCAGCGCCGTCCACGTTGGTCCAGCCGGTGCAGTTGATGATGGTGTCGTAGCCGCTGATCGTGGCGACCTTGCGGGGGTTGGTCACGTCCAGTTCATCGATATCCACGCCGCGATGGGCGATGGCCTTCTGTTGCAGCAACTGGCACCACGCCCGGCCGAGCATGCCGCGATGGCCCACGACAATCACGCGATGCAGCGCCCTGCTCACATTGCGCTCCGCTTGTAGGTGAACGGCGACTTGAAATCGCGCCAGGCCGGCAACTTCGCATCCTTGGCGCTGACCACCGCTTTGTCGGGTGCGACGCCCCAGTCGATGCCCAGTTCGCTGTCGCACCACAGCACGCCGCCGTCGTTTTCGGGGCTGTAATACTGATCAACCTTGTAGAGCACTTCGCTGTCCGGCAGCAGGGTGACGAAGCCGTGCGCGAACCCGACGGGGATGAAAAGCTGCTGCCAGTTGTCGGCATCGAGCACGGCACGAATGTGTTTGCCGAAGGTGGGCGAACCGACGCGCAGATCGACCACGATATCCAGCACCCGGCCGTGGATGCAGCGCACGAGCTTGGCCTGGGCGGCGGGGGGTGACTGGAAATGCAACCCGCGCACGGTGCCGACCTCGGCTGAGAGCGAGTGATTATCCTGCACGAAGTCGCAGTTGATGCCGGCCGATTCGTAAGTTCGCCGGCTCCAGACTTCACTGAAGAAGCCGCGGGCATCGCCGAACTTCTTCGGTGAGATCAGCTTGAGGTCCGGGATGTCGAGCGGCTGGATGTCCATGGGTTTGCACCATTAGCCCCGGGCTCTGCCCGGGGTCACCCCCCAGCAAAGCCGGGGGCTAAAGATAACAAGTCAAGATTGACTCACTGAAGCAGTCCCGCCAGGTACTGGCCGTACTCGTTGCTCTTCATCTCGTCGGCCAACTTCTGTAACTGGGCGTCGTCAATGAAGCGGTTGTGCCAGGCGATTTCCTCGGGGCAGGCGATCATCAGGCCCTGCCGCTGTTCGACGGTCTGCACGAAGACCTGGGCCTGCAGCAGCGACTCGTGCGTGCCGGCATCCAGCCAGGCCATGCCGCGACCCCAGACTTCGACCTGCAGTTTGCCTTGTTCCATGTACATGCGGTTGAGGTCGGTGATCTCCAGCTCGCCGCGCGGCGAAGGCTTGAGGTTCTCGGCAATGCTCACCACGTCACGGTCGTAGAAGTACAACCCGGGCACCGCGAAATGGCTGCGCGGCCGGGCGGGCTTTTCCTCGATGCTGATGGCTTTGCCGGCGTCGTCGAACTCCACCACGCCGTAGCGTTGCGGGTCGCGCACGGAGTAGCCGAAGATCACCGCCCCCTCGGTCAGTTGAGCAGCCTGGCGGACGGTGCGGCCGAGCTGGTCGCCGTAGAAGATGTTGTCGCCCAGGATCAGGCAGGTGGGCTGGCCGGCACAGAAGCTCTTGTCCAACAGGAACGCCTGGGCCAGGCCTGCCGGGGAAGGCTGCTCGACGTAGCGGAAGCTCATGCCCCATTGCGACCCGTCGCGGAGCAGGGACTGGAAAAGGGGCAACTGGTCGGGGGTGGCGATGATCAGCACCTCGCGGATTCCCGCTAACATGAGCACCGACAAGGGGTAATAGATCATCGGCTTGTTATAGACCGGCAGAAGCTGTTTGCTGACCGCCCGGGTGAGCGGGTACAGCCGGGTGCCGTGTCCGCCAGCCAGGATCACGCCTTTCATGGGATGCCTCGCAATTCCGATAACTCACGCAGATAACTTCGGTTAGGTTCTACGATCCATCGGCTTAAAGGGTCGCGCAGTCCGCCAAAACTTGGCCGATTCGGCCTCCGAGCCTATCATAAACCTGCTTAACAGCCCTGCCACCACCCGCCCTCACGGGCTGGATGACCTCATGCAGACCCCTGACCGCTCCAGCGACGACCTGACGAACATCACCTTCGTCGGCAGCTATCTGCCCCGGCGCTGCGGCATCGCCACCTTCAGCGCCGACCTGGCCGACGCCGTCGCCGAGGCCGATCCGGGCTTGGAGATTCGCTCGGTGGCGATGAACGATCGGCCGGAAGGTTATCGGTACCCGCCCCGCGTCTGGTTTGAGATCAACCGCAACCGGCTGGGCGAGTACCGTCTGGCGGCCGAGTTCCTGAACATGTCGCACGTTGACGTGGTCAGCCTCCAGCATGAGTTCGGCCTGTTCGGCGGCGATGCCGGTTCGCACGTGCTGGAGATGATCCGCCGCCTGCGCATGCCCGTGGTCGCCACGCTGCACACCGTGCTGCAGAAGCCCAATGACGATCAGCTCGAAGTCACACGCAGCCTGGCTGAGGAGTGCGGCCGACTGGTGGTGATGGCCGAGCGGGCTTACGAATTTCTCACCGACATCTACAACATTCCCAAAGAAAAACTTACGCTCATCCACCACGGCATTCCCGACGTGCCGTTCGTCGATCCCAACTACTACAAGGATCAGTTCGGCGTCGAGGGCCGCAAGGTCATTCTCACCTTCGGCCTGCTGAGTCCCGGCAAGGGCATCGAGCACATGATCGCCGCCATGCCCCGCATCACCAAGGCCCATCCTGATGCGATGTACTTCGTGCTGGGCGCGACGCACCCCGGTGTGATCGAGCACAGCGGCGAAGACTATCGCCTGAGCCTCCAGCGCCAGGCCCGCGAGCTGGGCGTGGCGGACAACGTGCGCTTCATCAACAAGTTCGTCGAGCATCAAGAACTGGTCGAGTACCTGGGCGCCGCTGACATCTATGTCACGCCCTACCTCAACGAGGCCCAGATCACCTCCGGCACGCTCTCCTATGCGGTGGGCGCCGGCAAGGCGGTCGTCTCCACGCCCTACTGGCACGCCCAGGAACTGCTGGCTGAAGATCGAGGCCGCCTCACGCCCTTTGGTGATGATGACGCCCTGGCTGACGCGGTGATCGATCTGTTCACCAACGAGGTCGAGCGCCACGCCATGCGCAAGCGGGCCTATCAGTTCACGCGGCAGATGCGCTGGGAGCAGGTGGCTCAGCAGTATCTGGCGGTGTTCCACCAGGTGCGCCAGGAATTCATGGCCAATCCCAAGCCGGTGATCACCGACGGAAGCAATCTCGCGCTGGCATCGACCAGCAGCAGCGTCATCTATGGCAGCAGCGAACTGACGGAAGTCAAGCTTGACCACCTGTTGACGCTGACCGACGACGTGGGCATCCTCAACGCCGCCTCGGCCACCATCCCCACCCGCGATGCCGGCTACACCATCGACGACAACGCCATGGCGCTTTTCGCCGTGCTGCTGGCTCACGATCACACCGACTTTGGCGCCAACATCGAAATCGAGCGACTGATCGCCCGCTACCTGGCGTTCCTCGATCACGCCTTCGACGACTCCACCGGCCGCTTCCGCGCCCACATGCAGTATGACCGCCGCTGGTCCACCGCTGAAACACCCGAAGACGCCCACGGCCGGGCTGTCTGGGCACTGGGTGAAGCCGTTGCACGTTGCCATCGCCGCGGCCCGATGAGCCTGGCTGCCAAACTCTTCCAGAAGGCGCTGCCTGCCTGCGAAAAGTTCGAGCATCCGCACGCCCGCGCTTTCGCCCTCATCGGTATCCACGCCTACCTTCGCCGATTCTCCGGCGACTCCAGCGCCCGCCGCGTGCGCGAACACACAGCCCAGAGCCTCTACGATCAGTTCCGCGGCAACTGCAAAGATGACTGGCCGTGGATGATCGACACGCTGACTTACTCCAACGCACGCTTCCCCCATGCGTTGCTTTTGAGCGGCCGCTGGATGTTCCGCAACGAGATGATCGAACTGGCCCTGCACAGCCTGGAGTGGCTGCACCATATGCAGACCAGCCCCGGCGGCTGCTTCGCGCCCATCGGCACCGAAGGCTGGTTCCCGCGCGGCGGCAACCGCGCTCGCTTCGATCAGCGACCCGCCGAGGCCGCGGCCACCATCGACGCCTGCCTGGAAGCCTTCCGCGTCACCCGCGATCGCAAGTGGCTCGACCGCGCCCATCGCTGCTATGACTGGTTCCTGGGCGACAACGATCTGCACGTGCCGCTGTACGACCCGACCACTGGCGGCTGCCACGACGCCCTTCAGCCCCACGGCGTCAGTGAAAATCAGTCGGCCGAGGCCACCTGCGCTCACCTGTTGAGCCTGCTGTCACTGCACGATCTGGCCATGGATGAAAAACAGGCCCGCGCCGCCGAGCGCGAAAAGAAACTGCTGGCTGACATCTCCGCCGGTGGCAGTGCCGCCAAGCCCAGGACGCCGCCGCCAACGCCGCCCGCCAAACCTTCCGCGCCCATCTCGACCACGTAACGTCAGTGGAACCGCAGATTACCGTTGTCTGTGGTTGTTGGTTGTTGGTCGGCTGACACGCTTGCGTCTTACCAACAACCATAGACCAACAACCCACATTCACTTCGCATCGGCGCTGAGGCGGTCGAGTTCAGCCAGTTGCTCGTCTGTCAGGTGCAGCGCATCGGCGTCGAAGGACTGATCGACCTGCTGCGGGTTGCGGGCGCCGATCAGGACGGCTGTGACACGAGGGCGGCCCAAGGCCCAGGACAGGGCGATGCGGGGCAGAGGTTGATCGATCTGCTGCGCGTAGGCTTTCAAACGGTCCACGATGGCGAAGAGCTTGTCGTGGAAGTAAATGTTCTGATGTGCGGGCTTGATATCGAAGCGCGCCCCGGAAGGAAGCGGGCCGATTTTGCTGTATTTGCCGGTCAAAAAGCCCGCGCCCAGGGGACTGTAGGCCAGCACGCCCAGGTTGTGCATCTCGCAATAGGGCAGCATGTCGGCCTCGATCTCGCGGCTGACCAGGCTGTAGCGCGGCTGCACGGCCGCGGTGGTGGGCAGATTCATGTCGCGCTGCAAAGCGATCATGCGCTCGAGTTGGGCCAGCGTCAGGTTGCTGACGCCGACCGCCTTGATCTTGCCCTGATGCTGCAATTGCGCCAGCGCGGCGCAGGTTTCCTCCAGCGGTGTGTCGTGGTCCCAGCCGTGCAGTTGATAGAGATCAATGCGATCGGTGCGCAGGCGGGCCAGGCTCTGCTCGGCCGCCGACAGAATGTGCTCCCGCGTCATGGGCATGATGACCTTGGTCGCCAGCACGATTGCGTCGCGCATATTTCGTGACTGCAACCACTGGCCGACGAGAGATTCCGAAGCGCCTTCGCCATAGACCTCAGCCGTGTCGAACAGGTTGATGCCGCGCTCGACAGCCCGGTCCATCACGGCGAAGGAATTGTCCGGGTCGATCTCCCGGCCGAAGGTGACGCAACCCAGCCCGATGCTGGTGACGCGGAATTCCGTGTTGCCCAAACGTCGCTGATCCATCACAGGGCGCCTCGGTGGGTAAAGATGGTCATGTTAGCTTATGCCGGGCCACGTTGAAGAGATGCGTCTTCGGCCGGCAAAATCGTCATCGAGGTCGAAGGTAAGATATTGGCGATCACATCACACAGGAGCGACACGATGCGTCATATCCACATGCAATCACTGGTCACGTCGGTTGTCTTGACGTTGATGTCATGGGCAGTCGCGGCCGGGGCTGAAATGCAGGAATTTCTGATTTCCTACTGGGGCGGTCCGCCGGCTGAGGAAACAACGCTGGAGCGTTATCGCGAGATTGCTGAATGCGGATTCAACGTGGTCATGCCGCCAGCCAACGACGCCGACGTGCCGACTAATCTGAAGATTCTGGACCTGTGTGCGGAACTGGGCCTCAAGGCGATTATCGCGGACAACCGAATGCCGGAGGCAGCCGGGGAACTGTCGGACGAGAAGAAGCAGGCGCTGGACGCCCTGGTGGCGGACTACACAAATCATCCGGCATTGGCGGGTTATTTCATTCGCGATGAGCCGCCCACTCGCCTGTTGCCTGCCGTGGCGGCGATTCACCGTTATCTGCTCGAAAAGGATCCCCACCATCTGCCGTTCGTCAATCTCTATCCCAACTACGCCAAACCCGCGCGATTCGATGACAAGGGTTACGAGGACCACGTCGCGCAATTCATCGAACTGGTGCAGCCGCGACTGGTCAGTTGGGATCACTACAAACAAATGGCGGGTGATGAAAGTCTGTATTTCCTGAACCTCAACACGATTCGTCAGCAGTGTCTGAAAGCGAACCTGCCGTACGTTCAGATCATTCTCGCTCTGCCGCACTGGAGCTATCGCAACCCGAGCGAGGCGGACCTGCGCTGGCAGGTTTACACGAGCCTCGCCTACGGCGTGCGAGGCATCATGTACTTCACCTATTTGGACACTGCCGGCCTGGAACCTGGGCGACGGCCCGGCGATCTTCGGGCCCGACGGCCAACGCGACGCCAAGTATGAAATCATTCAACGGCTGAACCGCCGGCTCACCGCGCTGGGGCCGACGCTGATGCAACTGAAGTCAACCGGCGTCTATGCCTCCGCGCCTTTGCAACCCGGTTTGCAGGAACCGCCCGCTGAGGAATTGATCACGCACGCCACGGGCGGCCCGCTGCTGATCGGGTGTTTCATCGATCCGCAGGATGAACCCTGCGTGATGGTGGTCAACCGATCCTTCGAGGAAAGCTGCACCGCTGAAGTAACTGTCGCTGACGCGGTCGCGGCAGCCGAGGTCTCGCAGGAAACGGGGCAACCGTTGCCGACGACGCCGATGGTGGACGGTGTGCTGTCGGTTTCTCTGGAACCCGGAGAGGGCAGGCTGTTCCGGCTGAAGGGGCAGTAGCCGCCGACGCTGCTCCGTTGGATCAGGCGAACACGTCCAGCATGTTGCCGAGTTGGAAGACGGGCACTTCGTGCTGCCGGTAGATGACCTGCGCGGGAGCAGTCGATGCTGTGGCGTCTGCTTCCGGAGGTGAAGCCCATAGCGAATCGCGATGGTCTTCCTGTGCGCGGTGAGGATCGTTTACAGATGACAACTCGCAGACGTCCACGACCTGACGCCAGCGGTCGGCTTCGATGAGTTGATTGACCAGCGGGCCGCGGTACAGCGGCATGTCACGCAGGATCAGCGGGCGGGTGTCCAGTCTGTCACAATCGAAGCGGATCACGCCAGACTGGCTGCGATCAGCGCACCTGATCCCCGAATGCAGCGCAAGCATTTTCGATGGCGCAACTTACGCACGATTCACTCTGCGCCGGCCGCGACGGGATGATGCCGGGACGCCACAGCGGACGTTGACCGGGTGCGGCAGTCGGCCGCAAAATTTGTAAATGTGGCCAATAGCAGGGTTTAGGGATGATAACTCAAGGCCTGACGCGGTTTGGTCGATATAGGCAACGGTTCAAGGACCGGAGCAGTGCCATGAGCGTGATGGGAACCGGGGTTGCCGCGGGCGTGGCGCAGACCACCCACAACGCCCAGCAGGTGGCCCGACAGGACGACAAGCGGCGAAGCGACGCCAACCGCGCCTCGCGCGAGGTGCGCGATCGCTACGAGCATCTGCTCCAGGACCTCGAAGAAGGCGAAGATGCCAGCACCGTGGCGCGGCTCACCATCGACGACCAGGTCCCCCAGCACGAGCAGCAACAGTCCGAAGAAGAACACGAGCCACGCAGCGACGCCCGGGCCCCACTGGCTGACCTGGCTGCGCAGCCCGATGCCATGGCCCTTCGTCAGCGACTCACCGAACAGCGCGACGCAGCGTTGTTTCGTCATCTCGACGTGGAGGCGTGATAGGCAGCGTAGAGCGTAGAGCGTCTAAGGATCAGCGCCGAAGAAAACTCCACACGCCATACGCTATACGCTTTGCGCCCTACGCTCTACGCCCTACGCTCTCCCCCCTGCACGCGCGCGGCCTCATCGGTATAGTTCTTCCATGAGCCCCACGACGCCGATACACCCGCTGCTGTTTGAGCCGATCTACAAGGAAAAAGTCTGGGGCGGCCGGGCCCTGGAGAAACTCGGGCGCACGCTTCCCCCGCCCCCGGCCAAGATCGGCGAATCGTGGGAACTGGCCGACCTGGCCACCACGTCACCCTCCGGCGGCGGCGGCGGCAGCGCTTACTCGCGCATCGTCAACCCCCGGAAGCAAGAGCGGACGTTTCACGATGCGATCCGCGAACAGGGCAAGGCATTGCTGGGCGATTTGCTGCTGGATGAGTTCGGGCAGTTCCCGCTGTTGGTCAAGTTCCTCGACGCCAACGAAAATCTCTCCGTGCAGGTGCATCCATCCGCGGAATACGCAGCCGCGCACAAGGATGCCTATCTCAAAAGCGAAGCGTGGTACGTGCTGGACTGTCGGCCGGGAAGCTGCATTTACAAGGGCATTCTTCCAGGGGTGACCAGGGAGCAGTTCCGGGCGGCGATCGAGCGCAACGAGGTGGAGCCTTTGCTGGTGAAGGTGCCGGTGCAGGCGGGCGATTGTCATTACCTGCCCAGCGGCACGTGCCATGCGCTCGGCGCGGGCGTGCTGGTGGCGGAGGTGCAGACACCCAGCGACACGACGTTCCGCGTTTATGACTGGGGCCGGACCGATCGACAACTGCACATCGAGCAGGCCCTGGCGTGCATGATGTTTCCCGCTGTACCGGCCGAGCCGGCCGTCAAACCGGTGCATGTGGCTGGCGAGTCAGTCTCACGCGATCGCCTCGTGCGCTGCGAGTATTTCAATCTGGATCGTCTGAAGCTGGAGGCGGGCAACTCGCTGTCGCTCAAGCACGTGCAGCCGCAGGTGTGGATGGTGCTGGCCGGTGCGGGCAGGATCACGGGCGACTTCGATGCGGTGGCGTTGACTCAGGGCGTAACGGTGTATCTGCCGCCGCGCCTTTCCCGGGCCGTGCTTCACGCCGCGCAGGCGATGACCTGGCTGCAGGTAACGTTCCCGCAGGCGGAAGATCACCGCATGGCGTGAGCCTTGACGGGGGCGTTGATCTCGGGCCAGACCTGTTCCAGTTCAGCGACCATGGCCGCGATGGTCTGTTCGCTGAGACTGGTCGCCGGCGGACGGGCCGGGCCGCAATTCAATCCCAGAGCCCGCACGGAAGCCTTGAGCACGCCGAGGCCGCTGCCGTGGCGGTGCAGCACCGCGACCACGTCCTGCAGTTTGCGCTGAATCTTCTGGGCTTCTGCAAGATTGTCGTCGCGCCAAGCCTGGCGTATTTCCAGGGCCAGCGGAGATGTCAGGTTGTAGCTGCCGCCGATGGCGCCATCCGCGCCGCTGATCAGGCCGTAGAGCAGCATTTCGTCGTAGCCGTAATACACTTTGTGCTCATCGCCGAGGATAAGCCGAGCCTGGCCGAGGTCCATCAGATCGGCATGCGTGTACTTGAGCCCGCCGAAGTTGGGAATGCGTTTGATCGCCAGCGGGCAGTAGTCGCTCATCCTGATGTTGAAGGCGGCAAAGTGATAGTGCAGGAAGGGAAGCTGCGGAGCGCTGGCGGCGATGGCAGCCGACCAGTTGACGATGGCCTCGAGGTTCGACGAGGCAGCGGTCGGGCCCATGGAGGAGATGGCTGCGGCCCCCTGCTTCTGGGCGTCGGCTGCCAGGGTGCAGGCGTCCTTCAGGCACGGACTGTACACGTGCACGTACAGCGGCACGCGATCGCCGATCACCTCGCGCCAGCGCCGCACCAGGCTCATGCGTTCCTCGACTGTCAAGTGATAGCCTTCGCCGGTGTTGCCGCAGAGATAAAAGCCTTCGGCCCCGCGATCCAGCAGCAAGTGGGCCTGGCGTTCAACCAGCTCCAGATTCAGCGATCCATCCGGGCGCAAAGGAACCAATGGGGCAGCAAAGATACCGTTGAGCATTGTGAAAACTCCAGTTTTTGACACGATCAGCCCAATCCCCAGCAAGGGAAAGAGCCATATCATAACGCGCAGGCCGGCGATTGCACGCGACTGAAGAAACAGCGGGATTACCGGCGATTTGATCGTCAGGTTAACGAGCCGCGAGTGTGAGCGAGCGGGAAACCCGCTCAGGCGTAGCGGTCCTCGACCATGCGCTGAGCGCTCTTGGGCGGGCGCTTGTAGCCGCGACCCTTCTGCCGCGGAGGCAGCTTGGGCGGCTTGGGCGTCAGGTCCTTGTAGGGAATCAGACTCAGCAGGTGCCCGATGCAGTTGAGCCGGGCCCGCCGCTTGTCGTCGGCATCGACCACGTACCAGGGGGCGAACGAGGTGTCGGTGTGCACGAACATCTCATCCTTGGCCCGCGAGTAATCCACCCAGCGGGCTCGCGACTCCATGTCCATCGGGCTCAGCTTCCACCACTTGGTCGGGTCGCTGATGCGGGCTTCGAACCGCGCTTCTTGCTCCTGGTCGCTGACGCTGAACCAGTATTTGACCAGCAGGATGCCGCTGAGCGTGAGCATCTGCTCGAACTGCGGGCAGGAGCGCAGAAACTCGTGATACTCCGCATCGCTGCAGAAGCCCATCACCCGCTCGACCCCGGCCCGGTTGTACCAGCTACGATCGAACAGCACGACCTCGCCCGCCGCTGGAAGGTGCGACACGTAACGCTGGAAGTACCACTGCGTTTTCTCGCGGTCGCTGGGCGTGCCCAGGGCCACCACGCGGAAGATGCGGGGACTGACCCGCTCGATAATGCGCTTGATCACGCCGCCCTTGCCCGCTGCGTCGCGGCCCTCGAAGATCACCACCACCTTCAGGCCCTTCTCCTTCACCCACGTCTGCAACTTGACCAACTCACCCTGCACCCGCTCCAGTTCACTCTCGTAGAGCTTCTTGTCCAGGCGTTTGCGCGGCGCGTCGTTGTCATCAGAACGTGACTTGTTTTTTTTTCTGCGGTGTTTGCCCATGAATGGTCTCCCAGAACATCACCATCGGTTCAAAAGGCTGGCGATATCGGCGGCCGAGCGAATGCGGGAGCATCCGAACGGACATCCGATAATGTCAGACTTGAAGCAATTGTCAATTGGGGGCCGGAGCAGTCGGCTGTGGCCGACAACTGCACGTCCATCGGGTGATAGCGCTCCTCGATCAACCGGCTGTCGGTCATGCTGGCCACGCGGCCAATGAACAGCGGCGCCGCCAGCGGAGGTTTGCGCGCAAGTGGCTAGCGAGCGGAAGGTAGGGAGACGGCGTGTAACACGGGTGCTTACTTCCGGGGGAGGGCGGGTATTCAATCAAGTTCCGGCGAAAAAGCACGTGCAGCCCGCCGCCGGATCAACCGCCGGGTGCATGACACGCCACGCGGGGTCGGAAAGTTGGCTCAGGAAACTCGAAATCCGAAACTCGAAACTCGAAATAAATCCCAAACTCAAAACCTCAAAACAGACCTGTCAGCGGCTTTTTCGTGTTCGAGTTTTGAGTTTATTTCGGATTTCGAGTTTCGGATTTCGAGTTTTTAGCCCTGCGTAGGCTGTCATGCACCCTCAACCGCCCCCCTCCCGCGGCGCGTGGGTGTGCTAAGCTGGTGGCATGACGCAAGGCGAGACTGGTTTAACGTTTGATCCACAGGAGGCGGCTATCTTCGACACGCCGTTCGATCAGTTGCCGCCGACGATGCGGACGCGGGCCTTCGGGGTCGATTACGCACATCTGACGCTGCCGGGCCGGGGAGATCTGTACGTGACGCGCTTCGGCTGGACGGTGGGTCGCCCGCTGCTGCCGGCCAACTGGTACGTGGATCAGTATTACAGCAAGCAGGGCCGAAGATTGCCGGACTCGACGGGTCACGTGTATCACGTGCAGACCCGGCCGTGCCTGGGGCGCGAGGCCCAGATCGTGGTCAAGTTCTCGCGCGTGGGCCAGGAAGTTCCGCTGGAGATCGCCACCTCTTTTCCCGACGACGTAAGCCACGAGGACATCGCCGCGGCCCGGTTCAACAGTCCAATGGAAGAGTTCGGCTTGCTGATGGAGTTGCGGGCCGCGCGGATCAACGAGCGCAGCAGCGGGCGCATGCTGACGCAGGAGCCGCTGGCGATTTACGTGCCGCCGCAGGAGTTCGACCTGTGGCGGCTCGGCCGCTCGCAGAGCCGGTTCCACTCGCACCAGCGCCGGCTGGAGCAGGACCAGGAGCAGAAAGAGGCGGCCATGGCCCTGGACATCCGCCGCGATTACGTGCTGGTGTTTCAATGGGTCAAGGGCATCAACGCCAGCCAGGCCTTGCGGGCCGGTGACATTTCGCAGCAGACGTTCGCAGCGCTGATGCCGCGGGCGATCGACGAGCTGCGGTCGGCGGGGTTCCGCGTGCTGGACAACAAGCCGTCGCACCTGATCGTGCGGCCGCGACGCAACGGCAAGGGCATGGTGCAGCATAGCGGCAGGTTGTCCTACGCCCTGGTCGATTTCGAACTGCTGCAGCAGACCGAGGCCCATCATCAACGCTTCAAGCTGGCCCAGCGCGAAAAATACATGCAACTGCTCAATGATCCGACGGCCGGCAAGGAAAAGCCCCTGCCGCCGGGTCTGCAACGGGTGAAGATTCTGGGCGTGGATTACGTCTATGGCGCCACGCCCAACGGCGGGATGCTGTGGACGGCGGGCAACGACCCGGCCCTGTTCGAGTTCTTCCTGCCCGATCGCTGGCGCAGAACGCCGCGCATCCGCATGGCCCTGACCCGCGAGGTCTGCCGCACCCGCACCCGCGACAACATCCACGTGGTCTATCGCTCCTCGCGCGTCGGCGAACGCCCCCACGTCGATCCCTTCTACGCCTCCGGCAAGCGCATCCGCGAGTTCGGCTACAACAGCCCCTTCGAGGAAATCGCCGTGGCCGAAGCCCTGCGCCGAGCGGGCATGACCACCATCCATCCCCGCGCCATTTACCGCACCGGCTCCCAGTCGATTAAGGCTGGCTATCTGCTGGACGATCGGCGATACGACCTGTACCGCGAGGTGCGCACGCCGGAGCGCGAACAGGTGCTCAGTCCGCGCCACGATTACTACCTGATCTGGGGCCTGTGGCGCGGCGTCGATCCCCAGGGCAGTGCCGGCTTCGTCGATTTGCGCAAGGCCCGCGAAGATGAATTGATCAGCCCGGAGCAGCACGAGCGCGTCCTGGGCGACCTGCAGCATCGCCTGATCGCCAACGGCTTCCTCGATACTTCGCGCGAGGATGACGAATACCTGCTGCTGCTGGACCGCCACGGCCAACTGCTGCGCGACGAGCGCGGCTGGTTCGAGATCACCTTCTCCGCCGACGCTTTGACCGTCTTCGACTACGGCCTGATCAGTGAAGCGACCTACCGCGATCTGATCCATCGGGCCGAGGCACAGATCCGCAGTGCCGGCTGCGAAGCGCTGGACCTGTCGGGCAATCACCTGCTGCTGTCACTGGACGGCGACGGCCGGCCGCGCACCGACGCCAGGGGCGAACCGCTGATGGCGCTGTGCAACTTCGAACTGATTCGGATGAACAGTTTGAAGATGGATCCGAAGACGAATGGGGCAGTTCTCTAAGCAACTTTGACCGAGCTGGGGATCACCAGCTCGACCTGTACGTCTTTTTCGTTATTCAGCAGTTGGGCCACTTCGCGTATGTTGGCGATGATTTCGTTAAGCGTCTTACCCTGGGTGTGGACGCTGTCATCCTCCAGGGCATGGGCCGCCAGCCACCCGTCCTCCGCCTGTTCCACCATGACGTGATAAACCTTCATCGGATGTCGCTTTCGAATTCGTTCCAGTCGATGCCGAGGTTACGGGCGATGCGCTTGGTGGTAAAGCGGTTGAGTTCGTTGTGCCGCGGCACAGGCTCGCCACGTTGTCCGGGCTTACCAATTATTGTATGAGATCCACCCTCGCGAAGCACGACAAATCCGCGATCTGACAGGGCCTTGAGTACTTTTCGTCTGGCATAACTCACGGCAGATCCCACCAGAGCTCAATCCATGTGCTTCACGATCGCCTGGCCGAACTCGCTGCACTTGAGCAAGGTCGCGCCTGGCATGAGGCGCTCGAAGTCGTACGTCACCGTCTTGGCACCGATGGCGCCGTCCATGCCCTTGATGATCAGGTCGGCCACCTCGTGCCAGCCGAGGTGGCGGAACATCATTTCGCCTGAGAGGATGACGGAGCCGGGGTTGACCTTGTCCTGGTCGGCATACTTGGGGGCGGTGCCGTGGGTGGCTTCGAAGATGGCGTGGCCGGTGTCGTAGTTGATGTTGCCGCCAGGTGCGATGCCGATGCCGCCGACGCAGGCAGCCAGGGCGTCGGAGATGTAGTCACCGTTGAGGTTGAGCGTGGCCAGCACCGAATACTCCGCGGGACGGGTGAGGATTTGCTGCAACATGGCGTCGGCGATGACGTCCTTGATGGTGATCACCTTGCCGTCGGAAGTCTTGATCGTGCACCAGGGGCCGCCGTCGAGTTCGGTGGCGCCGAACTCTTCCTTCGCGCACTGGTAGCCCCAGTCGCGGAAGGCGCCTTCGGTGAACTTCATGATGTTGCCCTTGTGCACCAGCGTGACGCTGTCGCGGCCCTGCTCGATGGCGTACTGAATGGCGGCTTTGACCAAGCGCCAGGTGCCGTCCTTGCTCACGGGCTTGATGCCGACCCCGGAAGTTTCGGGAAAGCGGATCTTACTGTACGGCTGGGCGAAGTTTTCCTTGAAGAGCTTGAGGAACTTGTCGCAGTCGGGCGTGCCCTGCTGGAACTCGATGCCGGCATAGATATCTTCGCTGTTCTCACGGAAGATGACCATGTCGGTCAGTTCGGGACGCTTGACCGGCGAAGGCACGCCCCGGAAGTAGCGCACGGGGCGCAAACACACATACAGGTCCAGGATCTGCCGTAGGGCGACGTTGAGCGAACGGATGCCCCCGCCGACGGGCGTGGTCAGCGGGCCCTTGATGCCGACGAGGAACTTGCGGAAGGCGTTGAGCGTTTCGTCGGGCAGCCAGTTGTTGGTCTGGTTGAATGCCTTTTCACCGGCCAGCACTTCCATCCAGGCGATGGAGCGTTTGCCCTGGTAAGCCTTTTCCACGGCCGCATCAAAGACGAACTGGCTGGCCCGCCAGATGTCGCGGCCGGTGCCGTCGCCTTCGATGAAGGGGATGACGGGGTGGTCGGGAACCTGGAGGTGTCCCTGGGCGAAAGTGATCGGTTGGCCGGCCGTGGTGGTCGTCATGGGTAAGCTGCTCCGTGGGGCTGGCGGGCTGGGGGGTAAAAGGTTGACCATTATGCCCCGCCGGGCAGCGATTGCCAAGTCCTCACCGGTTCTGCTATACTGTAGTGCTACACACAGCCGGCCTTCGAAATACGGACGACCACAGATTATGGCTCTCACCGCACAGCGACGCGCTTCGATCATCGCCGAGTCCCGCACCCACGAAAAGGACAGCGGCTCTCCCCAGGTCCAGATCTCGATCCTCACCGATCGGATCAACGGCCTGACCGAACACCTGCGCACGCACAACCACGACAACGGCTCGCGGCGCGGCCTGCTGCAGATGGTCTCCCGTCGCAACCGCCTGCTGCGCTACCTGCAGAAGAATGACCGCCAGGCTTACCAGGCCCTCATCGGCCGCCTGGGCCTGCGCAAATAACTCGTACCGTTGTCGTCGCCCGCCCACGGGGCCGACGGCAGTGGACGGTCGGCTCAAACCATTCCGTTTAGCCATCCGTCATCTGCCCTCCGCTTCCTGAATCGGGTGACGATTGAAGGAAACCCAAGGGGCCCGCGCGAAACGCAAAGAAGACATTCACTTTGCTTCGCGGACGGGTTGAGGTGTTTCCACTTTCGTATTCACTTTTCACTTTTCAGGAAACAAAATGTCCGTAAAACCCGCTCCCCACCGTGTCGAGCTGCAACTCGGCGATCGCACCCTTTCCATCGAGACCGGCAAAGTCGCCCGCCAGGCTGACGGGGCGGTGGTCGTGCAGTACGGCGAAAGCATCGTGCTGGGCACCGTGGTCCGTGACAAGCCGCGCGAGGGCGTGGACTTTTTCCCGCTGACCGTGGATTACCGCGAGAAGACCATCGCGGCCGGCAAGTTTCCCGGCGGCTTCCGCAAGCGCGAAGGGGCGCCCAATCAGAAAGAAATCCTCACCATGCGGAACATCGACCGACCGCTGCGGCCGTTGTTCCCCAAATACTTCATGGACGAGGTGCAGATTCAATGCTGGGTGCTGTCCTACGACGGCCAGAACGAGCCGGACGTGCTGGCGGGCATCGCAGCCTCGGCGGCGCTGGCGCTCAGCAGCGTGCCCTTCGAAGGACCGGTCGGCAACGTGCGCGTCGGCCGCGTGGACGGCCAGCTTTGCATCATGCCCACCGAAGCCCAACGCGAATTCAGCGACCTGGACCTGCTGCTGTGCGGCCATCGTGACGGGCTGAACATGATCGAGGTCGGCGCTCACGAGATGACAGAGGACGAGGTGGCCGCGGCCATCGAGTTCGGCTACGAGCACGTCAAGCAGGTGGCCGCCCTGATTGATGAGCTGGCTGCCAAGGCTGGCAAGGCAAAAGTCTGCGAACTGCAGAAGCCGGCCGACGAGATCGTCAGCCTGGTCAAGAACAAACTGACTGATCCCTTGCTCGCGGCTAAAACCATTTCCGGGAGCAAGCTGGAGCGGGCCGAGGCCGTCAGCGGCGCCATCAAGAGCTTCATCGAGCAGAACTTCCCCGAGCCGGCCCCCACGGCTGGTTACGGCGAGTTCACCCAGTGGCGACAGCGCGTGGCCGATGCCCGCAGCGCCATCCATGACCTGGAAGAGCAACTCACCCGCCAGATCATCCGCACCGGTCAGCGCACCGACGGCCGCAAACTTGACGAGCTGCGCCAGATCACCTGCGAGGCCGGCGTTCTGCCCCGCGTACACGGCAGCGCCTTGTTCACCCGCGGCGAAACCCAGGCTTTGGTCTATGTCGCCCTGGGCACCGGCAAGGATGAGCAGATCGTCGATGGCCTGCAGGAGGAGTACTCCGAGAAGTTCTACCTGCACTACAACTTCCCGCCCTTCAGCGTCGGCGAAGCCAAGCGCATCAGCGGGCCCTCCCGCCGCGACATCGGCCACGGCAAACTGGCGGAAAAAGCACTCGTGCCCGTGCTGCCCGCCGTCGAAGAGTTCCCCTACACCGTCCGCCTCGTCAGCGACATCCTCGAATCCAATGGCTCGTCCTCCATGGCCTCGGCCTGCGGCGGAACGCTCGCCCTGCTCGATGCCGGCGTGCCCATCAAGGCCCCCGTGGCGGGCATCAGCATCGGCCTGATTCAGAAGGACCACGACAGCCAACAGGATATCTTCCTGACCGACATCCAAGGCGAGGAAGATCACTTCGGCGACATGGACTTCAAGGTCACCGGCACACGCAAGGGAATCACCGCCATTCAGCTCGACCTGAAAGTGCGCGGCCTGAACCTCGAGCAGATCCGCAAGACCTTCGCCCTGGCTCGCGAGAATCGCCTCAAGATCATCGACCTGATCGAAGCGGAGATCCCCGCGCCCAAGAAACTGTCGCAGTACGCTCCACGCCTGCTGACGACCAAGATCCATCCCGACAAGATCGGCAAGCTGATCGGCCCGGGCGGCAAGATGATCCGCCAGCTCGAAGCTGACACCGGCGCCACCATCGAGATCGAAGAGGATGGCACGATCCTGGTCTCGGCCGTCGGAGCCGGCAAGGCTGAGAAAGCCATCGAAGAAATCGAGCGTCTCTGCGCAGAGGTCAAGGTCGGCCAGATCTACACCGGCACCGTCAGCACCATCAAGGATTTCGGCGCTTTCATCGAAGTGATCCCCGGGCAGGACGGCCTGTGCCACATCAGCGAGCTGGCTGACGGCTACGTGGACAAGGTCACCGACGTGGTGAAGGTCGGCGAAAAGGTTCGCGTGAAGGTGATCCTGATCGACGACCAGGGCCGCGTGAAACTCAGCCGCAAGGCCGCGTTGAAGGAAGAGGCCAAGCAGCAGCCCGCCACCGAAGGCGCCAAGGCCTGAGCAAGTTGCATCCCCCGGCGCACCGACGGCTGATCGTCCTACGGCGAGTCGAGGACGGCTGGCTATTGTTCGCCAGTTGATCTGTTTTCGCACAATTTGTTGTCAAGACCGATCCTCATCCGACGGTGAGGTCACCTACCCTGCTATAATATGAAGCAAGGGGCGTGGTACATGCCGGAGAGTGCCTCTCAATCACTGCGACTGTTCATGGATGATCGGGCTTGGCCTCTGATCACCGAGCGGTTGCGCCTGTCGGTGCGCGAGAGCCAGATTGCGCGGGCGGTGTTCGAGGATTGCAAAGAGGCAGCCATCGCCACCGAGTTGGGCATCTCGCCGCACACCGTGCGCACACACATGGAGCGGCTGTATCACAAGCTGGGCGTGCAGAGCCGGGTGGAACTGGTTGTGTTTATTCTTGGTGAGTTTCTGCGCCTGACCGCCCAGGACGACAACGAACTGCCCCCGATCTGCTTCCGCCGCAGGACGGGCCAATGCCCCTTCGGCGACGATGAACCTAATTGCTCCAATCAGAACGGGTGTTCGTAGCGCGGCCGTTAACATTTCTTACAAATCATCCTTGTGCCCGTTGGAGATCTGCCAGCCCGCGAGGAATCGGTCAACATTCAGTGAGCCGTTCATTGCGTGAGTCCCTCAGCCCTTGAGAATGGGTAACCTAGCCCAATTGGGGTTATTGCCCATCTCAGATTCACGCGACCTTTGCACAATTCAAACCTTCTGCTGACCTGGAGGGTCGATGCTTATGGGGCATGCACTACAGGAGCGTCTGGATCAGCGACATGCACCTGGGCTCGCGCGGTTGCCGTGCGGCTGAGCTGTCGCGCTTCCTCAAATACCTGCGCTGTGAGCGGTTGTACCTGGTGGGCGATGTGCTCGACCTCTGGCGGCTGCGCAATCGCTGGTACTGGCCGGCCGAGCACAACGACGTCATCCGCCGGTTGCTCAACCACGCCCGCCATCATTGCCAGGTGATCTATCTGCCCGGCAATCACGACGCGGCTATCCGCCACTTCGTCAATCTCAACTTCGGCGGCATCCGCACGCTGCCGTATGCCATTCACGTGACCGCGGACGGCCGGCGGCTGCTGGTGATCCACGGCGACCAGTTCGACCTGGTGGTGCGCCACTCGCAACTGGTGGCCATGCTCGGCGGCAAGGCTTACGAGACGCTGCTGTCGGTCAATCGCTGTTACAACACCATGCGGCGCAGGCTCGGGCTGCCCTACGCTTCGCTGAGCCAGTCGATCAAAATGAAGGTCAAGACCGCCTGCATGTTCATCAGCCGCTTCGAGCAGGCCCTGGCTCGCGAAGCCCACCGCCGCGGCCTCGACGGCGTGGTCTGCGGCCACATCCACAAACCTCAGATCATCGCACCGACGCGTGGCGAGGCGCGCTTCAGCACGCCGGGCGCTCCTGCATCTTATGGCGACGTGGCCTATTACAACTGCGGTGACTGGGTGGAAAGCTGCTCCGCCCTGGTCGAACATGCCGACGGCCGGATCGAAGTGCTCGAGCACCTGGATCGTTTCGTCGCACCCGAGCGGCGCAACGACGGCGAATCCGCCGACGAGCCGATGAACGCCGCCCTGTTCGACCCGTTCGCCATGATCGACTTCGACCCGTTGAACTTCGAGCACATTGACCAGGAGCAACTGACCTTCGGCAACGCCTGATCCGCAGGAACCAGGCGTCACCGCCCCCGATTCGGCCATGATTGGTTTTGCAGAAAACTGATAACAATGCCCGGAGAATCGCGGCGGCGAGTGCAGTGGTGGTTGGCTGAGTGTTGACGCATGAAGATCGCTCTGATCACCGATGCCTGGCAGCCGCAAGTCAACGGCGTGGTGCGCACCTGGCAGCAGGTGATCGCCCTGACGCAGCCGATGGGTTACCAATGGAACGTGATCCATCCGGGCCTGTTTCGCAACATGCCCGCTCCGCGCTATCCGGAGATTCGCCTGGCCCTGATGCCCGGGCGCAAGATGGCGCGGCTGCTGGATGAAACCCAGCCGCAGGCGATTCACATCGCCACCGAAGGTCCACTGGGATTGGCGGGCAGGCGCTACTGTATTCGCCGCCGCTTGCCGTTCACCAGTTCGTATCACACGCAATACCCGCTGTACCTTCGCCGCTACTACGGCATTCCGGAGCGTTACACCTATCGCTTCATGCGCTGGTTCCACGCCCCGGCCCGGGCCACGCTGGTGCCCACGCCCTCGCTTTGCCGCGAGCTGGAACATCACGGGTTTCGCAACCTGGTCACCTGGACACGCGGCGTGGACTGTGAACTTTTCCACCCCATTGCCGACGCACAGATTCCCAACTTGAATTTCCGGGGGCAGGGGCGATGTGCTTCCGGGGGCCGGGGGCGACCGATTTTTCTCTATGCCGGTCGCATCGCCGCGGAGAAAAACATCGAGGCCTTCCTGACCCTGGACCTGCCCGGCAGTAAGGTGATCGTGGGCGACGGCCCGCATCGCCGCACCTTGGAAAACCGCTTCCCTCAGGCCTATTTCGTCGGATATAAGTTCGGCCGGGAACTGGTCGAACACTACGCGGCGGCCGACGTGTTCGTCTTTCCCAGCCGCACCGACACCTTCGGCATCGTGCTGCTGGAGGCCAATGCCTGCGGCCTGCCGGTGGCGGCCTTCCCTGTCACCGGGCCCATCGACGTGGTGGCCCCCGGAAGAAGCGGCTGCCTGAACCACGACCTGCGCGCGGCATGTCTGGGCGCGCTGCGCCTGGATCGCCGCGCTGCCGTCGAACATGCACGGCAATTCACGTGGCAGCGTTGCGTCCAGATCGCCCTGGATCACATCGCACTGTTGCCGGGATCGACTTCAACCGGCTCAGCGACACAACCTCGCAGCGTCAGAGCGCCGCTTCACTTGGAGCCCACCGTGGCGGCAGCCCGGGCGTGCGACGAGCTGTGCGGCGGCGTGTAGCGGCCGTTCTCGAGGATCGCTTCAGCTTCCTGGCGGTAGGCGTCCATGATGTAGGCGATGCCGGAGACTTTGGCGGACTCCTCGGTCAAAGCCAGCAGGTCGTGGCGGCTGATGGTGTTGAGCCTGAAGTTGCGGCTGCCGGCCATCAACTGCTGCAGGCCGGTCCTGATCTTCTGCACGAAGGTGTACAGACCGATGGCGCCCAGGGGCATGTCCTTGGTGCGGCCGTTGAACTGCGACTTGACCTCCTGGTAGCAGACGTAAATTTCTTCCGGGCTGGCGCCGAACTTGGACACGGTCTTGGGCAGCTTGCCGTCCTTGATCCACTGCTGCACGTTCTTGCCCACCATGCCGGGGATCATCAAAGCCCGGCCCATGCACACCGCCTTGAAGTGCGGCTCGCCCAGGGCCAACGCTTTGAAGATGCCAGCCTCGTCGCTGAACCCGCCGCCCATGGCCAGGTCCGGCACCCGGATGCCGCGGGCCGTCAGCTTCTCGGCGAACTCGCGGGCCAGGCACTGCAGGTAGAACGTCGGCGTGCCCCACTCGTTCATCATCGACCACGGACTCATGCCCGTGCCCCCCGGCGCGCCGTCGATGGTGATCAGGTCCAGCTTGGCCTCGGCACCCCAGCGCAGGGCCATGGCCAGCTCTTTCATGGAATAAGCGCCGGTCTTGAGCGTGATGCGGCGGAAACCCAGGCGACGCAGGCGATCGATCTCAGCCATGAAGGAATCCTGATCGACGAAGCCCAGCCGACTGTGGCGCTCGAAGTGCTTGATGGCGCCGCTCTCGTAAGCAGCCTGCACCACGGGGCTGGACGGATCGGGCAGCACGACGTAGCCGCGGGCCTGCAGGTCCAGGGCACGCTGCAGCGAATCGACCTTGATTTCGCCGCCAATGCACTTGGCGCCCTGGCCCCACTTCAACTCGATGGTGTCCAGGCTGTGCGCTTCGATCACGTACTCCGCCACGCCCAGGCGGGTGTCTTCGACGTTCATCTGCACCAGAATTTCGCCGACGCCGGTGTGGAACTTTCGATACTCGGTGATGCGGCGGTCCAGCTCGGGCGAGTGCTTGATCTTGCCGTCCGGGCGCAGCACCAGGTCGGGATCGATGCCGGCCACGTTCTCGCCGCAGACCAGCGTGATGCCGCTGATGGCAGCACCGACGGCGAAGTGCTCCCAGTTGCGACGGGCGATGTCGGTCGAGCCCAGCGCGCCGGTGAAGATGGGCACGTTGAGTTTGACCTTGTGCTGCCAGCCGTATTCGGTGGCGGTATCCACGTTGGGGAACAGCGCGGTGTCGGAGTTGCCGCTGACGCCGTCAGGCAGGCCCTTGGCGCCCTGAGCATAGCCCTGGATGTTCAGGTGCGAGTAGTCAATGGGGTAATCTTTGTCAGCGCCGGCCGTGATGCGGCCGTAGTCCGCGGGATAGAGCACTTCACGTCCGCGCAAGCTGGCAGTCCAGACTTCGCAGCCGCCGGTGCAACCGTCGAGGCAGCGCGAGCACAGGCCGCTCATGGGCACGACATAGCGCGAGCGATTGAAGGTGTCGGTGGCGTCGTTGGCATTTGGTCTTCGCAGGTTGGCCATGGATCAGCTCCGATTGAGAAACGGTGTTCAACGGGATCAGCAGGACGTTTCGCTGACGACAGGTTGCCGGCGGGCATGATTGGCAACCATTTGCCGCATGATCTCACGATCATGCGACAGACGCCAACCATCGCATCATATGGTTTACCCGTAGAAATGCAACTAATCATTGTATTCACAGTTACTTACAATCATTCTCAATTCGGATGCCCTGCGGCAATATTGCCGTTTGAATGAACAAGACGGCAGTTTATTTCCGTTGACGTTCGGTAGATTTGCCGTAACATAGGTGGTGGCGGCACATCGAGTCGCCCGCGTTGCCGCTGCCAATTACCGAGGCGGCAATCGCCCCGCCGCTCGCACCCGGACCGCTCACATTCAGGCCCCTGAAAAATGACCACGCCCAAGACCCAACGCAACCGCCTGCTGATCCTGACCGCCTTGCGCCGATCCACCGGGCCCATGACTGGCTCGCAACTGGCGCAAGTGCTCAGCGAGTCCGGCCATCCGCTCAGCGAACGGGCGGTGCGGCTGTATCTCAATGCGTTCGATCAGGAAGGACTGACTGCCGCTCGCGGCAAGCGCGGCCGCATGCTGACGGAAAAGGGACTGGCTGAGCTGCGCAACGCCCAGACGTTCGAGCGCGTGGGTTATCTCTCAGCCAAGATCGATCAACTGACCTACGGCATGAGCTTCGACCTGTCTGAATGCAGCGGTCGTGTCGTGGTCAACACATCACTGGTCAAGCCCAAAACGTTCGCAAAATCGCTGGACAAAGTGTGCCAGGTATTCGCGCGCGGCTATGCCATGGGACAACTGGTGGGCGTGCTGGCTCCGGGCCAGACGCTGGGTGAATGCACCGTCCCCGCCGACGAGGTGGGATTCTGCACCGTCTGCTCCATCACGCTCAACGGCGTGCTGCTGAAGCACGGTGTGCCCACCGCCTCACGCTTCGGCGGACTGATCCAGTTGCGCGACGGCAAACCCACGCGCTTCGTGGAGATGATCCACTACAACGGCACCAGCATCGATCCGCTGGAAGTCTTCATCCGCAGCGGCATGACCGATTACCACGGCGCGATCCGTGACGGCAACGGCCTGATCGGCGCCAGCTACCGGGAACTACCCGAAAACTGCCGCGACCTGGTGGTGCACCTGGCCGAGCGCCTGGCGAACGTGGGACTGGGCGGATTCATGCAGATCGGCGTGCCGGGCCAGAACGTGTTGGAGGTGCCGGTGAGCGAGGGCTGCATCGGGGCGGTGGTGATCGGCGGACTGAACCCCATCGCCATCATGGAGGAAGCGGGCCATCGCGTGCAGTCCCGCGCCTTGGCGGGCTGGATGGAGTACGAGCGGCTGTTTCGTTTCGAGCAACTGCCGGCCGCGATCAAGGCCTACATGTGATACGCAAGTCGTTCTCAAGCTGTGTGCGAACGGCTGAAAAACAAGCGTAAATACAGCAAATAGCGCCTGGGTCAGGCATATCAAGGTGCTGTAGAAATTGAGCTTGACAATAACTCGGTTTTCGACGAAAACAGAGTAATGGCCAGACCCTACCGCCGGCGATGGGATGAGTTGGATGTGTTTCGGGCGCTGGCCCATCCGGTGCGGCGCAAGATTGTGGCCGCGGCGCTCGATCAGGCGTGGTCGTTCAGCCAATTGCAACTATTGGTTCATCGCAGCGACGCGACGTTAGCCGGGCACCTGCGGATTCTGCGGGAAGCCAAAGTTCTGGCGGCGACGCGGGGTGGGCGTGCGGTGTCGTACCAGGTCGATCGCCGGACGCTTGGCTCTTGCGCTCAATGGCTTAACAACATCACTTCGTCACCGTCCAGCAAACGGCAGACGCCACAGGCTGCGGCCACGGCGTGATCAACTGACAACCACGGCAGCGACACGTGGGGGATGTGCCATACGGATTCCATTTTCAGCGCACCTGTTTCTCAGCCGCATGCGATGTCTCCCATCGCCACCAGATCGAACCTCGCCGCGAGTTCCACGCACTTGAACATGCTCCATGAAAGTTGAGGCCGTGTGATCTGACCACGATCACGGTTGCAGGATGACGTATATCGCATCGGCGGGCACGGCCAGTGTGACCTTGTCGCCGTCGCGGATCATCTCGACTGCTGCCTGCTCGTAGCCGTTGGGATCAAGCGCCATCGCACTTGCGAGGGCGGGGTTGGTCAGCGTGAGCGTAACGTGGCTTTGCGTCACCATCCAGGGTGCCTTGCCGTGGTTGACGATTTCCTGCATGGTGGAGGGTTGCTCATCTCTTTTCGGGGTCACGTTGCGTTGCTGCCAGCCGTATGGGCGGGCGGTGGTGCCGATCTGCACGAGGATGCGCTGACTTTCGCTCAGCGGTTTGCTGTCCAGGGCCACGAGCAGGATCGCGGCATACTCGTCGTCGGATTCGAGGCTCAGGCCGGTCAGTTGAAAAGTCTTCTGTTTGCTGAGGAAACCTGCCGCGCCTTTGGCACAGGGCGCATCGAGCGTGACGATGCCGCGGCCGAAGTCCCAGCGGAGTTGCTTCGTTTCGGAGGTAACGATCTGGTTGCGATGATCGATGAAAGGCGCCAGGTCGCTCACCTTCGTCAAAGCCGGATCGCTGTCGTAAACCACGTGTACGGGTCCGACCAGGAAAGCGAGGCGATCGACGATGTCGCGCACGGCCGAGCGATCCGAGATGTTAACTGCGTCGCGATTGGGATCGTAAGTCCCTTCCTCACTGATAATCGGCAAACGGCGCTGCCACAGGTCCGCCAGAGCGCGATGCTCGACGACCACGGGTTTGCCCTGCTGGATGTAACCAGCCCGATGCATCAACGCGGCTGCGGGGAAGTTGCCCATGATGGTGGGCGTGGCGATCACCCACATGCCCAGAGCATCGACGTAGCCATTGGCGGACGACGGCTGACGCCACTGCGGCTGCTGCATGGCGAACCAGTAGTAGGCATCGATGCCGGTCAACGATTGATACGCGGCGATCAGCCAGGGGCCTTCGGATTGATAGAGATTGGGCGGCACCCACAGACCTTCGGGATTGATGAAGGCCTTGTCCGGCGCCTGCTTGATGGCCAGGGGCAGTGACGGCGGATTGAACATGACCGAGCGATTGTCGAACTGGTCGCCGGCGCCGATGGCCCAGCCCTGGTACTGGCCCTTGTGCGGAGCGGTGGTGTAGCGGTTGAGGCCGAGCACTTCATTGGCGGTGTAGCTGTAGCGCTCCAGGTCGTTGAGGCGCAGCGGGTCGGCGGTGCGCCAGTTGCCGGCATTGATCACCTGCGAAGCACCCAGATCCTCGCGGATGTAGCGGGCTACCTCGGCGTTCCAGTTGCGCATCGTCTCGGTGAGGAACTGAGCCTGGTCACTTTTACGCAATTCATTGGGGGCTGAGCTGTCGGTTTTCTGCAGGCTCCAGAGTTTGTAGAAGCTGATCAGGCCGCGGTCCCAGTCGTCGGGCACGTCACTGCCCTCGGGTTGGGCGCCATGCCAGGCTTGACGCAACTTGTCGAGTGAACCGTACTTGCGGATCAGCCACTGGCCGAACTGGCGGCGAAGCAGGTCGAGATCCAGGCCGCCGATGTGATCGAAGGTCCAGAACAGCAGCGAGTCTTCGTTCTGAATCTGGAAGATGGCGACGGCCGGCTCCTCGCGCAACGGTTTGCCGGTGTAGGGATTGATGCGTGTGAACAGCTCGCGCAGCCAGTTCTTGTAGGCTTCCTGCAGGCGGGTGTCGAAAAAGAGCAGTCCCGTGGGGTTGGGCGCATCAGGATCGCGCGGCAGGCCCCACGACCGGCGCAGGGACTGGCCGCTCTTGTCCTTGAGATTGATGCTGTGGGCGTAGTATGGCGAAAGCGTCAGGTAGATGCCTTCATCCTTCATGGCCGCGACCATGGCAAACACCTGGTCGAGGGCCTGTTCGTCCACGCTGTCAAGAGGTTGATCGGGATTTTTCGGTTGCAGCGCACCGTGCCAGCGAACCATGTTGACGCCGCGCTTGGCCAAAAAGCGGGCGTTCTCGCGCAAAGCGGTGTCGCCCTGGCGGTAAGTCTGGGTGTTGACCGCCCAGAAGCGGATCGGCTCGCCGTCACCTCGCACGAAGTCGCCGTGCTCGTTGACGCGAATGAAGCCGTGCTCGCCGGCGGTGTCTTCGTTGAGGTAGGAAAGATCGAGCAGGGCATCGCCCTTGAACGGATCACGTCCCGGGTTGAACACCCAGCAACCGGGCGGGGCTTCGACATCCGCCGCATCGCTTTTTTCACCCGGCTTGAGCGTGCCGTGCGGCAGCCAGGTCGGATCGTCGGTGAAGACGAAGGCGTCGATCATGCCATGATGGGCGATGTCGCTTTCAGTGCGAAAGTCGATGGTGTTGCGCCCGGCGAGCAAGGTCACGTCGCCGACGTCGATCCACCCGATGAAGCGCATGTCGCGCTGGCCGTTGGCTGCAATGTTGATCGGATCGATCGCGCCGTCGCGGCTCAGGGGAATCTGCGTCCACGGCCCGTCGTTAAGGCGATAACTCATGGCTGCCTGCACCGGATTGCAGCGCAGGAAGAAGCGGTACGTAATGTCACATCCGGGGGTGGCGGCCGGCGCATCGAAGAGGTAGCGGGCGCTACCGAAGCTGGATTTGTCCTTGCCGTAGTGCGAGATCATCTGCCCACCGGACAACTCGCTTTTGCGCACGGAGGTGTACCAGCCGTGGTGGTTCATGCCGTTTTGGGAGATGGCGTCCTCGCCCTCGATCCAGACGAAGTCGCCCAGCGCCGCGGCCGCCAGACAGCAGGTCAACAGCATGGCAAGCAGCTTCATGCCGCGAGTCTAACAAAAAAGCGGTGAGGCTTGAGGGCTGAGGGTTGAGGCTTGAGGCTTGAGGGTTGAGGGTTGAGGCTTGAGGCTTGAGGGTTGAGAAGGACTGTCTTTAGCCTCATGGCTCAAAGCTCATGGCTCATGGCTTCATCACATCCGCCCGGCTTTGGCGGCATAGGCGAATGCGTGCAGCACGTTCTCCACCGGCACGTCCGGTTGCAGGTGATTTTCCGGGGCCAGCACGAATCCGCCGCCCTTGTTCAGCGCGGCCATCTTGGTATCGATGTCGCGCTGCACGTCATCTTTCGACCCGCGCATGGCCTGCTTGATGTCCAACGCGCCCAGGAACGCCAGGCGATCGCCGAAGCGATGCTTGATGGCATTCAGATCGTTGCCCACGCCGGTCTCCACACAGTGGAACACATCCGCGCCCGTGGCGGCAAAGCGATCGAGGAACTTCTCCACCTGCCCGTCGGAATGCAGCAGCACCTTGGCCTGCGGCGCTTTGCTCTTGATCAACTGCACGAGCTTGCGATAGCGCGGCAGGAACAGCTCATCGTAAAGCTCGGTGCTGATGATCGGCCCTGCGGTGCCGGCGTAGTCGTCGCCGGGAAGCTCCACCATGTCCAGGTAAGGCCCGGCCGCATCCATGTACAGGCTGTAAAGATCGCAGAAGAAATTCAGCAGCTTGTCCAGCAGCGCGTTCATCAGGGGCTTGTTCAGCAGCAGTGCCATCAACACGTTTTCCGGACCCATCAACTGCTGTGACTGCTCGTACAGGCCGTAGCTGTTGGGGGCTCGGGCGATCACGGCATAAGGCGTCTTGCGGGCCAGATGCGCCGCTCGCTTCTTGAGCGGTTCGAGACGCACGATCTGCTCGGCCGGGGGTAGCTGGTAGCGCTCGATCACTTCGGGACTGGCGGATTCCACATCATCGATGACGATGGGCGTGATGTGGGTGAGAGTGCGGATGTGGCCCTTGTGGAACAGGTAATGCAGGCCGAAGCGGTCGGTGCCTTCCGCTTCACCATCGGGCGGGACGTTGGAGAAGTCGGGGCCGTTGATGTCGGTGCTGCCCAGCCAGACGTAGCGTACGTCGATGCCCAGGGCTTCCATGACGCGGTCGTCGAGATAGTTGACGGTGCGGCCGTGGCGTGGTCGGATGCACCATTGCTCATCGCGTTCGTAACCGAGCACTTCGAGCAGTTGGAAGTAGAGCCCGTCGGTGATGCCGTAGTAGCTGCCCCACAGCGCCAGCGGCGCGCGGTCGGCGGGCTTACGCTCCAGGGCGGCGCGGAAGCGCTGCCGCGGTGTCCAGTCGTTTTGTTGGTTCATAAACCCGCTCCTATTAATGGCGGTTTCTTAACCCCCTCTCCCCTTGGGAGAGGGTTGGGGTGAGGGCTGAGTTTCCACCGGCGTTCTTGTCGAAACTCGCCCCTGATTGTCCGCCCTCACCCTGCCCTCTCCCAGGAGGAGAGGGTTCTGAAACGATCTCTTGGGCAGGCCGGTGTGTCCCGGCGTAAAATCAAAAGTAGTAGCCACGAAGTCACGAAGGACACGAAGGCAATACTGATTGATACCCGCGATCTCTTCGTGTTCTTCGTGCCTTCGTGGCCCATGTTGTTCTTCGTATTCAGTATAAATGCCGCCGCCACGTGCAAAAGTGTTTTAGCATAAGCCAGGGGAAAAACTGATATGACAACTGCCGCCGCCGTGGTGCTGGACCGGGACGTGACCTGCCTCAACTGCGGTTACAACCTGCGCGGCATCAACCCGGCTGGAACGTGTCCAGAATGCGGCATGTCGATCTCCATCGCCCTGCGCCAGGACCATCTGCAGGACGCACCCCAGCCGTGGCGGCGAACCGTGCGCCTGGGCACCGCCCTGGTCTGCCTGGGCACGCTCATCAGCTTCCCGTTGCTGAACATCGGGCCGATGCTGGCCGCCATCGGGTTCTGGCTCGTGACCGTGCGCCAGCCGCAGCGCAACGAGCCGCGGCACGACCTGATGGTGCGCATCTTCGCCCGCGGCACGCTCATCCCCGGGGCTCTGGGTTGGACGATCATCGCCAACAGCATTCTGTACATGGTGCTGCGCTATCGGCTGGGCAACCAGCTCGACTGGAAAGCTTATGACGTGCTGTTCATCAGCTTCGCCAGCCTGTTCGGCATCGGGGTGGCGGCCATGGCCCAGCACCTGCGCGTGCTGGCCGAGCGCAGCGAGGACACAGGACTGGTGAAAAACTGTCAGCGGCTGTTCTGGGTCTGGGTGGCCGGCGGCTTCGTGGTCGCGGCCGTGGGCGGCGCGATCGATCTGTACGCCAAGTTCACCCCGCAATGGCACAACCACTGGCAAATCTATGGCATCGACCTGATGGGCCTGATCGCAGCCGCGGTGCTGTTGCTGCTGATGCTGTGGCTCTGGATCGAGACCCTGCGCACCAGCCTGCGCTTCCGCCGGTTGATGAAGAGACTCTGACGCTTTTTCCGTCAAGTTCTCGGGCCATAGCGCCAACTGTCAGGCTTGCTCAGAATGCAGTGCGTTGCAACGTAGTGCAAATATTTAATTAGAACATCAGGGTAAGCGGTAACGTCCATATACTCAATGCCCTGCAGACAAAACACCACGTGCTGTGTGGATTGTGTCGCTGAAGCCGCTAGTTTCATAGCTCCACGGGTATGGTCGCCGCGCCAGTTCGCTAAAATCCATGGGCCGTAGCAGGTTGACAGAATTTTTTCAATGACCTGTGGCTCGTTTGGGACAACTACAATCAGTGATGTCCAGCATGTGAAGCCGCACGCCCAGAGACCATCACGGTCGGTGATGCAATCGTGCAACAAATCCAGTCGATGTTTACCCTGCTCGGGAATCAGTATCCCGCTCAATAAATGCCCATATCTGCTATTGCGTCTGGCTCCAAAGACGTATGCCTGCGAGGCTGCTTCCAACAACATTTTTATTGTGGTCTGGCGGCATTCAGGCCACAGCATGTTGAGTTGGAAGGCCTTTTGGGAGATAACTTCTTCGACAACGTCGTTATAGTCAGGAAAGGCCTGTGCCAGGGTCAGATGTTGGTATTTCTCATCGTGCATTGATGGTCGTTTAACAAATCGGGCGTGTAAGACATTGCTTATTCCGGAGCAGTGCGACTACCGGGATCGGACATAGATGTGTTTTGCCTGCCACGTCGGGCCTGAAAGAACCGCTGCAGCACGCCCACGCATTCACCGGCCAGCACGCCGCGGCGGATCGTCAGCCGGTGATTGAAGCGCGGTTCGTCGCACAACCGCGCCAGCGAATCAACACAGCCCATCTTGGGATCGGCCGCACCGTAAACCAGCTCACCCATGCGGGCGTTGACCAATGCCCCGGCACACATCGGACAAGGCTCGATGGTCACCGCGATGCCGCAGTCTTCCATGTGCCAGGTGCCCAGTTCCGCCGCCGCCAGGCGCAACGCCAGGATTTCCGCGTGAGCGGTGGGATCTGACAGCGCTTCGCGCAGGTTGTGGCATTGTGACAGCACCTCATCGCCACGATAAACCACCGCACCGATGGGCACTTCGCCCTCGGCGGCCGCCAACTCCGCCTGCTCCAGGGCCAGGCGCATCATGGTTTCGTCACGGGTCTTCATGGTACTTAAAAAACAGCGCGTCACTGACTGCGCTTGTGAGGCAGGTCACACAGATCTCCAAAAACACATCAGGTCATTCCATCCGCTCGTCCAGCGCCTTGCGGATTTGTTCAACAGCCTCGTCGATCGCCCTGAACCAAGCTTCTTTTTGTGGGGCAATCAGCTTCAGTTGTGGACGATCATTCCAATAAGACGGCCCCATACGCACATCAGTTCGCAGGCGCCCCCTCTTGTCCACCCCATCCATGAAACGATTAGAATCGGGTATTAGATGTTCCACCATTGTCAAGTATTTGTCCCAGATCGCGTCCGGCAGGCCTGTTTTCTGACACATCTGCGCAAATCTGCGCAACTCTCCAAGAGTACCTCCTGATTTTCTCGCCAGTTGACCGAAGGTGAAAGAATCACCAGTCGCAGGATGCACATACTTCAACAAAGGGCCGCTACTGCCCCACTCGATGATTAGGTCATGTTTGCCGGCCTGCTCAATCACCCAATGCGCAAACTCGATGACCTCCGGCGGGTTGTCTTCTTGTACGAGCCATTCAAGAAACTGTTCTTCAGTAATTGGGCCACCATCATCAGGCATGACTCCTGGAGGAGGTAACGAAACCTCCACCTGCACGTCCTTTTCAGCCCGATTTCGTATCTCGACCACCGCGCGGATTACTTCCTTGGTTCGCGCCACCACGCGAGGCTGCACGAACAAAGAATCGTCGCTCCCCGTTTTAAGCCGGTGCAGGCCAATCTCGATCAGACCCAACGTGTAACCGAGTTGCGGGGTTTGCTGAAGAAACTCAGCCATGTGTTCGACATCTTCTCGGATGCCGTCACCGACGATCAGAAGCAGGAAGCGACCGAGGCGCAGATTGCGGCTGACGAGGTCATGAAAGTCGCTCTCGTCGAGATCGTCCACTTCATCGCGCACCAGTGAGACCAGCGGATCGCCATCAGAGTCCGTGTTGCCCTTGGCCCGCCGTACGGCGTCGCACAGGTCGCTGTAGGACCATCGGGCCAGTTCCTTGGTGTAGTCGATCAACTGCGCGACGACGGATCGCCTCGCTTCGGGATTGCGCCACAATTTCGTTTCAACAAGTGCCAGGTTGCCTTCTGCGGTCAAGTACAACAGGTCCAGAGGGCCTACGGCGGTGGGCAGTTCGCGGCAGACGGGAATCAGGTACTCGAACACCGGCTCGATTTCACTGGCAGGCAGCAGGTCAGGATACTGGAACAGAAGAGCTTGAAGCTGATCTTCCGTGAAATGTCGCTCGTCGTATGGAATGGGCTCCAAACGTGCCGCCCGCCCGTCCCGGATCAATAGTGGCATTGTTGATTGGCGTTTACTCATGGTGCCCCCATTCACTGGGCAGGGAAAAGCAGCGTCCAATTTATACCCGATTATAGAGAATCGGGGATTACGGCCGCGGTCTCATGCCGGCTCGAGATCACTATGATGGTGGCCCATATGCGCATTCTCTGCTGCCCGGATAGTTTCAAGGAATCGATCAGTGCCCCGGATGCGGCCGCGGCCATGGCGCGTGGGGCGCGGGCGGCTGGAGCGGAGGCGGATGTCTGCCCCATCGGCGACGGCGGCGAAGGCACCGTGGAAGCGATGATCACCGCCAGCGGCGGACAGCGCCGCGTCAGTCGGGTCACCGGCCCGCTGGGTCAGCCGATTGATGCCGCCTGGGGATTGCTCGGCGATGGGCAGACCGCGGTGATCGAGATGGCGGCCGCATCAGGCCTGGCACTGGTCCAATTGGACCAACGCGATCCCACACGTACCACCACCTTCGGCACAGGCGAGCTGATCCGTGCCGCCCTGGATGTCGGCGTCAATCGCATCATCCTCGGCATCGGCGGCAGCGCCACCACCGATGGCGGCTGCGGCGCGGCGCAGGCACTGGGGGTGCGATTCGTGGGAACCACCGGCCTGATGTGCGGCGGCTTGATGCAACAGGTGCAATCCATCGACCTGAGCGAACTCGACCCGCGCCTCAAACAGGTGCAACTGGTGGTGGCCTGCGACGTGACCAATCCGCTGGCAGGCCCCAACGGCGCGGCTTACGTTTACGGCCCGCAGAAGGGCGCATCGCCCGACATGGTTCAGCAACTGGATGCCGGGCTGCGTCATCTGGCCGAACTCGCCCCCGCGATGGATGAGCAACCCGGCAGCGGCGCGGCTGGCGGCCTGGGCGGCGGCGCGGTGGCCTTCCTGGGGGCCAAGCTGCAATCCGGCATCGAACTGGTGCTCGACGCCCTGCACTTCGACCAGCGCCTGACAGGCTGCGATCTGTGCCTGACCGGCGAAGGCAAAATGGATGGCCAGACCTTGTCAGGCAAAGCGATCATGGGCGTCGTCAATCGCTGCAACCGAGCCAACGTGCCGGTGATCGCCCTGGTCGGCTGCGTGGGCAAAGATGTCGATCGCATGCTGGATGCGGGTTTAGTTGCGTACCACGTGATCGCTCCACCCGATGTTTCCGCCCAGGAATCGATGCGCCGGGCGGGTGAGTTCCTCGAACATTGTGCTCGTGAGGTAGTTGAAAAACAATTGAATTGAACCGCAGAGACGCCGAGGACGCGAAGGAATGCAAAGGCAGCGCAGATTTAGAAGGAAGCCATGAACGCAGGAAGGAAAACCGAATCCCATCATTCATGGGTTCCTGGTTTCCTTCTATAATTCATTGCCTTCCTCCGCGTTCTCTGCGTCTCTGCGGTTCAACTTCTTTGTCGGTGGCCAGCAGTGCCTTGATCGCCTTGCGCTGCGGATTGGGCAACGGCAAGTCGTCCAGATCATCCAGCGTCCGCCATTGGGTTTGCCCGTTGGTTGAGCCGCGCTGCACGGCAACGGTCAGCAACTCAAAGCGAATCGTGCGATGCGTGGTGTGATGGATGAATGACTCCAGTGTTCGCGGGGCACGCACGCTCAGGCCGAAGCGCTCTTTGATCCAGTTGACGGGATCGTCGATTAGCTGCTCGGCGGTGGTCAGTTGCCACATGTTGGACCACAGCCCGCGCGGGCTGCGTTGCTCGAACAGATACCGGCCGCGGCGGCGCAGGGCGAGGATGGTGTGCGTGACCGGTTTGGGTGTCGTGCGCCGGGTCTTGATGGGCAATTCGTCGCTGCGCGTGGCGCAGAGCTTGTGCAGCGGGCAATCCGCACAGCGCGGCTGGCGCGGCGTGCAGAGAGTGGAGCCAAGGTCCATCAGCGCCTGGTTGAAATCGCCCGGCCGGGTGGGTGAGACCAGTTCGCCCGCCCGTTGCCAGAGTTGGTTTTTCGTCGCCGTGGCGTCGATCGGCTGACGGATGCCGAACAGGCGGCTGAGCACGCGGGCCACGTTGCCGTCGAGGATGGGGACCGGCTGCTGATAAGCGATCGAGGCGATGGCTCCGGCGCTGTAGCGGCCGACCCCCGGAAGGGCGAGCAGTTGCTGGACGGTGTCGGGGACGCGGCCGCCGTGCTGTTGAACAATGATTCTGGCCGCGGCGTGCAGATGGCGGGCCCGGCGATAGTAACCAAGCCCCTGCCACAGGCGCAGCACACGCTGTTCATCCGCAGCCGCCAGGACCTCGACCGTGGGGAACGCCTCCATGAATCGGACGAAGTACGCCCGCACGGTGGCCACCTGCGTCTGCTGCAGCATCGCCTCCGACACCAGCACGTGATAAGCATTGACGCTGCAAGAGTTTTTTTGATTCCTGGAAGCTTTCCGGGCACGATCGCCCGGCGACACTCGCCACGGCAGCACGCGATGGTGGCGGTCGTACCAGTGCAACAGCGACCGGCGGACAGCATTTTTGCAGGCATCGCGGCGCATCGCACGATGATAGCAGAGCATGCTTTCACATCGCCTGTCGCTTCCCGACGTTCGACGATCGCTGACCCACAAGTTCAGCATCATGGGCACCGAAGGCTATCTGACCATCGGCCTGTTCGATGACGGAAAGCCCGGCGAGATTTTCATCAAGATCAGCAAGGAAGGCTCCACGCTTTCCGGCCTGATTCAGGCGTTTTGCCGCTCTTTTTCGCTGGCGATCCAATACGGCCTGCCCATCAGCGAGGCTGTGCGACGCTTCAAGGGCATGCGTTTTGAGCCCATGGGCGACACCAGCAACCCTGACATTCCCTACGCCCAGAGCATCATTGACTACGTCGCCCGCTACCTGGAATTGCACTTTGTCGAGCTGGAGGAGCCGGTGTTCGGCCGGGCTTCTTGAGCAGATGACGGGCGATGAATCGCCCTCTGCCGCGTGATGAAGCGCTCACCTTGACCGCAAGGTCATCGCTGACTACCGTGTCGCAGGTCGATGACCTGCAACCAGGATGTGAAACATAAGTGCGGCGTGTTCGGCGTCTGGGGCGCCCAGGACGCGGCGCATCTGGCCTACACCGCTCTGTACGCCCAGCAGCACCGCGGTCAGGAATCCGCGGGCATCGCCGTCGTGCATGACAAGCTGCTCAACGCCCACACCGGCATGGGCCTGGTGTCTGAGGTGTTCACCGCCCCCATCCTGGCCGGGCTGCGCGGCAACGTCGCCATTGGGCACAACCGCTACTCCACCACCGGCTCCAGCCGCTCCTGCAACGCCCAACCGTTGCTCCGCCAGTTCATCGGCGGGCAAATGGCGGTGGCGCACAACGGCAACCTAATCAACGCCGAACTGCTGCGCTTCGAATACGAGAAGCGCGGCCACATGTTCCAGACTTCCACCGACAGCGAAATCATCTGCGTGCTGATCGCCGCCCACTGGACGAGCAAGTCTGATCCCCTGGCTGAGGCGCTGACGCACCTGCAGGGCGCGTACTCGCTGGTGGTGCTGTTCGAGGATCGCATGGAAGCGGTGCGCGATCCGTGGGGCTGGCGCCCGCTGGTGCTGGGCGAGATGCCCTCGGGCGCGCCATGCGTGGCCAGCGAGACGGTGGCCCTGGACGCCATCGGCGCTCACTACGTGCGTGAAGTTGAGCCGGGCGAAATTGTGACGTTGCGCGATTCGGGCGTGACCAGTCGCCGATTCTCGCCGCCGCAGCCGCCGGCCCACTGCATTTTCGAGCACGTCTATTTCGCAAATCCCTCCAGCAAGGTGTTCGGCGAAACGGTACAGATTGTGCGCGAGCGCCTGGGTGAAAAGCTGGCGGAGGAATCGCCGGTGGAGGCCGACTCGGTGGTTCCCATGCCGGACTCGGGGCGATCGGCGGCCCTGGGTTACGCCAGGCGCAGCGGCATCGAGTATCGCGAAGGCATCGTGCCCAATCGCTATGTCGGCCGCACCTTCATCAAGCCGACGCAGCATCAGCGCGACGCGGCCGTGCAACTGAAGCTCAACGCCATCAGCGAAATCATTGCCGACAAACGCCTGGTGGTGGTCGATGATTCGATCGTGCGCGGCACGACCACGCGGGGCAAAATCCGCCAGTTGCGCCGGGCCGGGGCCAAAGAAATTCACCTGCGCATCAGTTGCCCGCCCATCCGCCACGGCTGCTACTTCGGCATCGATTTTCCCGATCCCTCGCAACTGATCGCCAACGGGCGCAGCGTCGAGCAGATCGCGACGTTCCTGGAGGTCGATTCGTTGCACTTCCTGTCGCTGGAGGGGATGCTCTCCTGCGTCAGCCGGCCCAAGGATCACTACTGCACCGCCTGCTGGTCGGGCGAATATCGCTTGAACGTGGACAAACCCGTCAACAAGCTGGACCTGGAGCGGCACCAGCTTCGCATCTTCAACAGCGGAACCTGAGGTCGCGACTCTTTGTAGTGCTGCGACTACTTCGTGGTCTCGATCACCGCTTCGTCCTCTGCTGGTTTCTCATTCACCAGAGCGGCGATCAGCTTCCCGGCTGCTTCGTCATCGACGCTGAAACTATCGCGGTAGTCGCCCGCCCCCGGCACGCGCAGGGCCAGCTTGCCGTCGCCAGACAGTTTCAACGTGATGGCGTCGCTGGTCTTTGGCTGAATGGTCAGCGTGATCGGCGGCTGCTCAGCCGGTGCGGCGACAAATCGCCTGGCACTCAAGCCCGCCAGCGTGTCGAACAATCCCGCGGCTGCTTCCTGATCGAGCGCCAGATCGTCGGCGACGTATTGATATTCCTCGTGCCGCACGGTGATTGTTTTGCCCTCGCGGGTCACCGCCACCGATTCGATCTGGTCCGGCGTCAGGTCGATCACCAGGCGCGGTCGAAACTCAGCGTTCAGCTTCTGACGCAGTGAATCGGCGATGGCGAACGGAGCGTCCGCTGTGCCTGAGGTGGCTAGGTCCGCGCCCGCGGTCAATGTGTGTGTCGAACCCTCCCTGGTTTCGATCACCAGTGATGTCTGTTGTTCACCCAATTTAACTTCCGGGGGGGGCCAGCGTTCGCAGCGCAGGGGCGCTAGCGCAGCCAGCAATTCGTCCAACGCGCTCTGCTCAAACTGATCGAAGCCCTTGAGCGTCCAGGTGTTGTCTTCACCGTGATCGAACTTTAGCTCCAGGCTGTCGGACTGGGTCAGCGTCAGGCTCTTGATCTGGTCGGCTTTCAGGTCGAAGATCGTGCGCTCGCGCAGTGACAATGCGTCGGCATCCAACAACGGCTTGACCAGTTCCGGGGGCAGCTTGAAGGCCACGGGCTCGCCCTCATGCACCGCCATGAACGTGTCCGCTTCGCCGGCGTAGATCGAAGCCACGCTGTCGTTGACGATCAGGCGCAGAACCGGATCAGTCTGCGGTTCGTAGGCGGCGTCAAAACCATCGGCTTGCAGGTTGACCACCTTGTCCACCAAATCCGAAGCTTCGCTGTAGTCGGCCGCGAAGTTTGGCTTGGGATCGGCAAAGACGTAGCGGGCGTTCTCGTCGCGCTGCAGCTTCAGCGAACGATCGCCCTGGATCAGGCTCAGCGATTTGACATCACCGGCCGCGATCGACAACAGCTTGGGATCGCGCAGGTCGTCGGCTGTCTTGTCGAAAGCTTTCAGATCATCGGCCCGCAGCGTAAAGACGATCGTCGCGGGGGAGTCGCCTTCCCGGCGTGCAGCGAAAAAGGTCTTGTTTTCCAGGTCGGCAGCCCGGCCGACGCTCAACGTGATGTGCTCGCCAGGCTCGATCTTTTCCGGCTGATCGTCGGTGGCGGGAACGGTGCGATCGGCAGTGGTCAGCGTGATCACGCGGCGCGGCTTGTCCAGGCCGAAGGCCGCCAGGTCCTCGGTCCTGTCGGCGATGAACTGATCGACGTAGAGCCGGCCGAAGGCGTTGATCAACTGCTCGGCTTTGTCGGTGGCGACGCGCTGAGCGCCGGCGGCATCGAGATGCCACTGGGTCTGATCGCGGCGAATCGTCACCCCCGCCCCCGGAAGCTCCTGATTCTGGATGGTGAAAGTCTCGACCTGCGTGGGGCCGGGCGCGGTCAGGGATTTGCTGCGCCAGTCGTTGATCTTCAGATCGCGCACCTGCTTCTGCAGGGCATCATTGGTCAGCAGCAGCGGGCCGTCATCACCCTGGCGCAGCCTGGCCCGGCCGCCGATGGTCAATTCGCCCAGGTGCAGCACGATGGGTTTCTGTTCGGAGCCTGTTTCGCTGAAGGTGACGGTGGCGAAAAAGCCCGGGTCGCTGTCAGCAGGCAGCGTGTCGAACTGGCGCAGCCCGGCCGCGTCGCCGATCAGGCTGGTCATCGACCAGTTGTTGAGCTTGCAGCGCACCGGCTCGACCTGGTACCAATCCTCGCCCTCTTTGGCGAAAGCCAGTTTCAACTGGCCGCGCTCGATGGTGACGTGATCGATCTTGTCGCTGGATAGCTGGTCCTCGGCAAACAGGGCTGAGCCATCGGACAGCACGGCCGGGGTATGCACGTCACCTGGATAACTGGTGGGCGCGTTGCGCTCGACGAAGAAGAAATAAGCTCCCACGAGCAGCAACAGGACGATCAGTGCGATGGTGGTTTTGTAGTTCATAACAGACAGAGGTTGAAATTAGCCGCGCCGGCGGACGAACCAGACGGTCAGGCCGACCAGGATGATGGCCGCGGGCATACCGGCCCCCAGCAGCCAGCGATAACCGTTGAGGACCGCTTCATCCATCGGCTGCACGCGGCGGATGTCCTGCGAGCGCGGACTGGCGGCGATCAGGTCGTCCAGATGGCTCAGCCAGAGCACGCTGTTGACGAACAGTTCCGCGTTGGCGGGGAACAGTGAACCGAACATATCCGCCGAGCGCGGGCCAAACGGACTGTAGGTGGTGATGTCATCCGTGGCCCAGGCCGGATCGTCCACCACCACCAGGCGCTGCGTCACATCATCGATTTTCTTTTCACTGGCCACGGCAATGATGAATTCGTCAGCCGCCTCCGCTTCGTCAAAATCGGCGTCGCTGAGCCGCTGAAGATCGGCAAAGTCGCGCTCGGCCCACAGCTTGCCGCCCTTGAGCACCACCAGCGGATGACTGGTCACGCCCTCAACCTGCCCGGTGACCATAGGACTGGCCTGAATGAACACGCCCGCCATGCCGCGCAGGGCCGCGGTCACCGGCAAATCACCGGGCCATTCGTCCACCCGAAGCTGGTTGTTGGCCTGGGCTTTGCGGTCCGGCTGCTCGACCTGCTCCAGCACCACGCGATCGAGCTGCGGCGTCACGCCCCAACTCTTCAACTCATCCAGCATGGGATTCTCCATGCCGAAGCGCAACGCGGGGTCAGCCATCAGAATCACCATCACGCCGTCACCGGCCTCGAGCCGCTGCTTGAGCATGTCGGCCGTGGCCGCGCCGCTGGAACCAGCCATCGGATTCATCGGATTGCTCATGGTCGGCAGGAACACCCACACCGCCGGCTGACCTTCCTCGGGCTTGGGCGGCGGCTGGGGCGGGGTCATCTGGCCGTAGGCGGTCATCTGACCTTCCGGACTCCACTGCTGCACGTCGTAGCCGACGTTGGTCAACCGCTGCGCCACCGCTTGCAATCGACCCTGCTGGCCGGTGGCGGTGAACTGGTTGTTGACCACGAACACCAGCATCGGCTTCTGCTGCATGGACAGACTGACCAGGGCCCCGGTGACCTTCTCTTCACCGAGAAAGCGGGCGTCGCGGTCGCTGTCCGCCTGCTGGAGCACGGATTGATCGGGGAACATCTCGTTGACGGGGATGGCCCGCAACTGGTCGCCCTTGAAGACCACGACGCAATCGGTGCGCGCCAGGGTGGAGCGCAAGCGCGCGTAGGACTCGGCCGGCGCCACCGGTTCGAGCGCTTCGTGAGCCTGACGCAGTGAATCGCGCAGGGGGCTGATCTTTCCGTTGATCTCGATGGCGGCATTCTTGACCGCATCCGGGGCCGTCGGCAGGCTCTTGAGCTTGCCCAGAAATGTCTCGACCTGGGCCAGGATGCCCGCTTCGAGCTGGTCGCGCATGGTGGTCATCAGCACATCTTTGGCCCCGGCCAGATCGGGCAGCGGACTCTTGAGCGCGGCATCGATGTCGTCGAGGTCAGCGGTGATCTGCTGATCGAGCTGGCCGAGCACGGTCTGCACCTGCAGCAGTTGATCCTGAATGCCGTTGCTTTGCTCACCCGCCGCCTTGGCTGCGGCCCCCAGCGGTTCGAGCAGGGCCTTGAGGCTGCTCTGGGCCTCGGTCAGTTGACCGCGGGCCTTGTCAATCGCGTCGCGCAGCGGTTGATTGGCTTCGGCGAAGCGATCACTGATGCGCTTGTAAAACGCGCTGGGATCGGAACGGGGATCGACGTGGTCGGTCTTGACGTGATCCGATTTGTACCCATACTCGCGGATCAGGTTATCGACGCGCTCCAGTTGAGCGGTGCTGATGGTGAAGACGGTGACGATCTCGACGTCCTGATCGAGTTTGGCCAGCACCGCCCGGGTCTGCGGGCTGAAGGTGTATTCGCGGGTGACGGTCAGGTCGTAGCGCAGGTTCTGCCGGTAGGCGATGACGTTGATCAGCACCACCAGGGCCAAGCCGACGGTGGCGGCCACCAGCACGTTGACGCCGTAGCGCACGCGGCGAGCGACCTGGGTGGGTGCGGAACATTGCGGATCGTGGGTATTTTCACTCATGGTTAGCGCCAGCGCCTCGATTGCAGGAGCATGACGGCCAGGAACAGGAAGAAGATCGTGGCCGAGACGAAGAACACGATGTTGCTGGTGTCGATCAGGCCGCGGTTGAAGTCTTCGAACTGCGTGTTGATGTTGGCGAAAAACATCGTGTTGCGCAGGAAGTCGTTGTTCTTGACGAACGCGGCATAGGGCAGGAATCGCGTGACGAACGTGAAGATGCTGATGACCGCCACGGTGATGAGGAAGGCATTGACCTGGTTCTCGGTGGCCGCCGAGGCGAAGGCCCCGATGGCCAGGTAGAGCGAGCCGACCAGCAGCAGCCCGAGGAACCCGGTGAGAATGGGCCCGGGATCGGGTGAGCCGTTCAACTCGATCACTAACGCCTGTATCCACAGCGGCACGCTCAACACCAGCAGGAAGCCCATCACGCCGAGCCATTTGCCGAGGATGACCTGGGCGTCGGACAACGGCGAGGTCATCAGCGTCTCGATGGTGCCGGAGCGATACTCTTCGCTGAGCAGTCTCATGCTGGTGGCTGGCAGCAGGAAGATCATGAACCAGACGACCCACCAGAACGACACTTCCATGCCGGCCGGTGCATCGGGTGTGAACCACAGGAAAAAGATCAGCGTGGTGGCGATGGCGAACAGCCCGATCACCACGTAGCCGATGGGACTGAAGAAGAGGCTGGTCAATTCACGTCTTGCGATGGTCAGGGTTTGAGTCATGGTTCTTACCCCCTCTCCCCTTGGGAGAGGGCTGGGGTGAGGGCGGTGGTCCATGCACTTCGGCCCTCACCCTGCCCCTCTCCCGGGGGGAGAGGGAACTGGCCGTCGTGCTGATTGTCATGCCGCGTCGGTTTCGCTGCGCTGGCTCTGTTGGGCGGTGATCTGGACGAAGAACTCCTCGAGGCTGGCTGCTTCGTGGCGCAGTTCGCGCAGGATGATGCCGCGATGCTGGCAGGCGGCGCCGATGTCCAGGCGAAGGTCAGCCCTGGTTTTGGCGTTGACGATGGCGCGGCTGAAACCGTCACCGGACGGGTCGGTCTGCACCACCTGAGCGTTGCTGATGGAAGTCAGCACATCGCACAGCGTGCCGGGGTCGGTCTTGGCCTCGACCAGCAAACGTCCGCCGGAGCCGACGTTGCGGCGAAGCTCCTGCGGCGAGCCGTCCGCCACGATGCGGCCGGCAGCGATGATCATCACGCGGTCGGCGATCAACTCGACCTCCGGCAGAATGTGCGTGCTCAGCAGAATGGTGTGGTCGCCGCGCAGCTCGGCCAGCAGCTTGCGGATCTCGCGGATCTGGTTGGGGTCCAGCCCAGCCGTCGGCTCATCGAGAATCAGCACCGGCGGCGAGTGCAGCAAAGCCTGGGCGATGCCCACCCGCTGACGATTGCCGCGCGACAGGTGCCCGATGACGCGGCGGCGATTTTTAGACAGGCCGCAACGTTCGCACACCACGTCGATGCGCAGCTTGCGCGAAGTGCGGTCCATCTTCAGCAGCTTGCCGCGGTAGTGCAGGTATTCCTCGACCCGCATCTCGCTGTAGAGCGGCGTGGACTCGGGCAGATAGCCGATCTTGGCCCGGGCTTGCTCCGCGGCGGTGAGCACGTTGTGTCCCGCCACGGTCGCCGAGCCGCTGGTCGGCGGCAGATATCCGGTGAGGATACGCAGGGTGGTGGATTTGCCCGCACCGTTAGGCCCCAGGAAACCGACAATGCGGCCGGGCTCGATGTTGAAGCTGACATGGTCCACCGCCAGTGTCGGACCGTACCATTTGACCAGTTGCTGGGTTTCAATCATGGGAAGTCGGGTATCGGGTATCGGGTGTCGGGGTAATGGATTTAACTTACGGCTCACGCTTGGTCAAGGTTCGCCGGCCTGCTGGATCAGTTCCATAAAACGTGCGGCATAGCGTTCGAGCTTGGCCTGGCCGACCCCTGGAAGCTGGATGAAGTCGTCGAGACTGGTGGGCCGGATCACCGCCATGTGACGTAGAGTCGTGTCGCCAAAGACGATATACGGCGGGACGCCCTGCTGGCGGGCGATCTGGAGCCGAAGCTGGCGCAGCTTCTCGAACAGTTCCTGCTGGTCCGCGGTCAGGTCCGCAGCGGCAGCAGAGGAACGCTTGCGGCGTTTTTCCGGGCCGGCTGAGGGTGCGGGCTGGGGCAGGCCAGCCTCTACTTTCGTCTGACCCTTGAGCACCGCCAGACCTGCGGGGGTCAGGAAAGTGGTGCGAAACTCGTCATCGGTCAGCGCCAGTTGGTCGTGCTCGATCAGGTGCTGGGCCAGGGCCCGCCAGTATTCGGTGGCGTATGCCTTGCCGATACCGTGGACCGAGAGCTGATCGTGGCCGCGCTGAGTGACCGGCTCGGCCATCGAGCCGCGCAGGACACGGATGACGTGGGGCAGGCCGAAGCGTTGCTGCGTCCGTGCCACGGCTGAGAGCAGTTTGCGGGCATCCTCGGTGACGTCGCGCATCGGTCGCGGCGAACGGCAGTTGTCGCAATGCCCGCAGCCCCCGGAAGGTGAAACAAATGTCTCTCCAAAGTAGCCCAGCAGCGGCACCATGCGGCAATGGCTGTGACGCGCGTAGCGGATCATCTGATCGAGTTGCTTGATCGCGCGCTCGCGCTCGGCCTCGTCGGGCTTCTGATCGATGAAGTACATCACGCGCTGACGATCGCCGGGCGAGAAGAACAGAATGCAGTCGGCCGGCAGACCATCACGACCCGCCCGGCCGGTCTCCTGGTAGTAACCCTCCAGGTGGCGCGGCAAATCGACGTGCATGACGAAGCGAACGTCCGGCTTGTCGATGCCCATGCCGAAAGCGATGGTGGCGCAGCAGACGCGAGCCTGGCCGTGAATGAAAGCGTGCTGGTTTTCAGTCCGGGTCTGGTGATCCATGCCCGCGTGGTAGGCCACGGCCGCGATCTCGTGCTGACGCAAGCGCTCCGCCAAATCCTCCGCCTTGGCCCGGCTAGCGACGTAGATGATGCCCTCAGCCGTCGGGCGCTGTCGCAGATAGGCCAGCACCTGCTCGAACGTGCGATGCTTGGGGCGCACTTCGTAGTGCAGGTTCTTGCGCTCGAAATCGCCGCGAAGCAATTCGGGATCGCGCAGGTGCAGTTGCTCGACGATGTCCCGGGCGACGCGCGGCGTGGCGGTGGCGGTCAGGGCCATGATCGGCACGTCGGGGAACATCACCCGCAGGCCGCCCAGCATGCGATACTCCGGCCGAAAGTCGTGACCCCATTCGCTGATGCAGTGAGCTTCATCGATGGCGACCTGGGCGACGTTCAGCCGCTGCAGCAGGCGCTGGCCGGCCGGGCCCATCAGCCGTTCGGGCGCCATGTAAACCAGGTCATAGCAGCCCCGCAACAGATCACGCTCGCGCTGGCCCGCCTCACGGGAGGTGATGGAACTGTTCAGCAGCGTGGCACGGATGCCGTTGGCCTGCAGCAGGTCCACCTGGTTGTGCATCAGCGCGATCAGCGGGCTGATAACGACAGTGACCGCCCCTTGCCCGTTGCGAATCACCGCCGGGAGCTGATAACACAGGGACTTACCACCGCCGGTCGGCAGCAGCAGAAACACATCGCGGCCGGCCAGGGCAGCCCGGATGGCCTGCTCCTGCAGGGGACGGAAATCCTCGTGGCCGAAATGGCGCTTCAGCAGGCTGGGCAGGGACTCGGCGGCTGGTTGCAGCGCGGAGGTCATGGCACTCAGACTAACACAATCGCAAGCGGCCGTGTTGATACCGGCGGCCAAGCCGGATAGGCTAAAAGGCTTACCGATTTGGGCCGATAGGAATGTCGGCCCGCGCCCCGCCCAGCGATGGAATTGACATGCGCCTGACTGATATTCTCCAGCCCGATTGCATCAAGGTTCCGCTGTCTGCCGACCAAAAGCAGGCGGCCATCTATGAATTGGCCCAACTGCTGGCCGAAAAATGCGACCTCGGCGACGTGGAGGAACTCAAACGCGCCGTCTGGCAACGCGAATCCACCCGCACCACCGGCATTGGTCACGGCATCGGCATCCCCCACGGCAAGTGCGCCGGCTGCCGTAAACTCTGCATGGCCATCGGCATCGCCGAAAAACCGCTCGACTTCGGCGCCATCGACGGCAAACCGGTGGACCTGATCCTCCTGCTGGCTTCACCACTGGACCAGACCGGCCCGCACATCCAGGCCCTGGCTCAGATCAGCCGCATGCTGACCGATGAATCCCTGCGCGCCCGCATCAAAACCGCCCGCGACGCCGAGCAACTCTACAAAGTCGTCGAGCAATACGAAACGCAACAGGCCAGCGCGTAAGCTCCTTGCATCTTCGCGAAAACCACCAGCCGCAGGCGCGTGTGTTTACCTCTGCCATTCTCCTGATCGGCCACCACGTCCAGCCACTCCACCGCTGCGCGAAGCCGCAAGCGGCTATTTGCTGACGTCGTATCTCGCGTCATCGTCTGAACGACGCCCATCCACACACGATGGGGGGCTCAGACACAAGATCATATTTAACTTAAATATGTTCTGAAAAAAAACTGAACTGTTGCCGCGCGTCAGACGGCGATTAGTCTATTTTCGGCGAAAACAGAGTAATGGCGAGAGCAAGCCGCAAACTGCAAATGCGCAACCGTCGGTTGCCGCCGCGCGCACAGGCCGGCACGCAATTCTCAGTTTTTTGAGGGTCGCGCGAAAAAATTTCTATTGCTGCCTGCATCAGCACTTGCACACTTTTTTGACCCCCCAAAACTGCCTCCGGCGCGCACAAACGTTGCGCTGCGCCCTTTTATAGGAAGGCCGTCCGGTTTCGGATGAGGCTCAATTGCTTGATTACCCCCAGTCGCCTGAACGACAAAAAACGTT
>JADLFV010000005.1 GCA_020849625.1 Phycisphaeraceae bacterium | reverse complement strand
GATGGACCAGATTCAGCAAAGTCTTCAACTGCATCGCTGGTGCTCCTGCGCGGTTGCTTGCTTGACACCTGCAACCTATCGCAGTCACCAGCGATGTTCATTCACACTTCACGCACTTCCCCCCCCCAACCCTTCCGGGGGCGGCCCCGCGGCCGCAGAGCGGGCATCTCCTGCGATCCATCATCACCCACAGATTGGGCGGATGAACCGCTTTTTTTAAAAACCAATCTTTGCTGCATTAGCAGAAGAACGGTGTCTCGACGGGGCACGGTGAGTATTGATTGTGCGGACATGATCCAGCCCACGTCTAGTCGAAACGATTCGACTTCACGCATCTGCTGTCAGCGCAGGATGATGCTGATCAGTTGGTGGGGCTGGTACGTGACATCCATAGCGCCATCGCGCAGTTGCAGTGAATCGCCGGGGTCTTCCAGGATGTTGCAGTATCGCGCTTCGCTGAAGGGCAGGCCGCAGGTCAGGCGTGCGACACCGCGGCCGCCGTGGGCTTCGTAGAGGCGCAGCAGCAGGCCACGGCTGTCCTCGGTGCGTTTGATCGAGTCGAGGATCAGGTTGGGATCATCGACGGTGAAGAAACTGCGCTGCGGCAGGGTTCCGCTCAGCCAGCGCACGGGATTGTTAAATCGCATGGCCTCAGCGACCACGCCGCCGTCGCGCCAGTCGCCCTGATGGGGATAGAGCGCGTAAGCGAAGCCGTGTTCGCCGCGGTCAGCCATGGGGTCGGGCAAGCAGGTAGCCCGCAGCAAGGTCATGCGCATCACGTTGTCGATGGTGTTGAAGCCATACTTGGACTCCGACAGCAGCGCAACGCCAAAGCCGTGCTCGGAGAGGTCCACGAAACGGTGGCCGGGCACCTCGTACTTGGCCAGGTCGTAACTGTTGGTGTAATGCGTCGGCCGCTGCACCGCCTGATACTGCATCTCATAGGTCGCATCCGTGGCCAGCACCTGCACGGGGAAGGCCGCTTTGAGCATGCGATGGTTTTCCTGCCAGTTAATGCGGCTGTGCACTTCGAGGCGCGGTGAATCGGCATCGAGGCGAATCATCTGTGTCATCGTGCTCGCCTTGCCCACGCGACGCTCGAATCGCAACTCCACGCGCAAATCATTTTGCAGGTGGACAGCCGCCTCGTGGGCCGGCGGACACGGCTTGCCCGTCTCCAATGCGCTGGGCTCGATGTCCCAAGCGTCCCAGTTGGCGGGCTGATCGTCGTAAATTTCCAGCACGTTGGCGGCATCGGCCAGACACTGGCGCCTGCTGGCCAGGTGAATCAGGCTGACGATTGAGCCGGCAGCAGTTATCTCCGCCTGCAGATGGCGGTTGCTCATCGTCCATCGATCATGACTGGTCTGCATGAGCGCCACCGCTTGTTGCAGTTGCACCGTTTGACCGATGCCGCAGGACGGGCACGACACCTTGGTCAATGAACCATCAGGTGTGGCCGTCACCTCGCAACGCTCGACGCCCAACGTGTTCCACGGACTCTGAACAGAAGTGTCAACCTTGGACTGTTCTGATAGCGCAGATGCCAAAGCATCCTGAGCTTGCCTGCACAAAGCAGAACCATCTTGTTGCAATTGTTCGTACTCGCGTCGGGCCTGCTCGTTGACCTGATCGATGCTGGAGCCGGGCAGGATGTCGTGGAACTGGTTCAGTAGCAGCATCGCCCAAAGCTCGTGCAACGGTTCGCTTGGGAACTCATACGATTTGCTGAGTCGATGGGCCAGGGCTGCGGCCAGGTCGAGATCGTGCAGCAGCCATTCGCCCTTGCGGTTGCCGCGCTTGATGGCCGCCTGCGTGGTGTAAGTGCCGCGGTGCAGTTCAAAGTAAAGTTCGCCAATGCACATCGGCAGATCCTGACAATCAGCCTGCAGGCGATCAAAAAACTCCTCGCTGCTGCGCATCGTCACGCGCGGCAGACCCTGCAGATCGCCGGCCCGCTTGATGTTCTCGAGCATCACGCGCGTGGGGCCGCCGCCGCCGTCACCATAGCCGAAGAGCATGAATGCTTCGCGACTGCGGTCGTGATCCTTGTGCTTACTGACATGCCGGCGAAACTCGGCGACGTCGGCCATGGCGTTGTAGGTGTCAGCCGGTGGAAAGTGAGCCAGCACTTCGCTGCCGTCAACACCGCGCCAGGTGAAGGTATGATGGCGCGGAGCGTTGAAGCGGTTCCAACTGAGCTTCTGCGTCAGGAAGCGCGTGATGCCCGCCTGGCGCATGATCTGCGGCAGTTGCCCGTTATACCCGAAGACGTCAGGGTTCCAAAACTCGCGGCAGCGCCGGCCGAACTCAGCTTCAAAATAGCGCTGGCCCATCAGGAACTGACGGCATAACGATTCGCCCGAAGGCAGATTGCAGTCCGGCTCGATCCACGTGCCGCCCACCGGCACCCACTGGCCTCGCTGATGGGCCGCCTTGATGCGGCTGTAAAGATCGGGATTGCGCCGCTTGATCCAGCGGTATTGAAAGGCCTGCGAACAGGCGAACTTGTATTGGGGATACTCATCCATCAGGCGCAGCGCGGTACTGAATGTGCGCACGCACTTGCGGTAGGTCTCAGCTAACGGCCAGAGCCAGGCGGTGTCGATGTGGGCGTGGCCGATGGCGCTCAGCTCGTGAGCGTGCGTGCCGTTGCGATGCTGGTACAACTCGTCGATGATCGCTTGCGCCGCGGGCCAGGTGGTTCGGTCATCGAGGTCGATCAGATTGCAGACGCGATTGAGTTCGCCGAGCAACCGGCCGGCCCAGGAAGGGTCCTGGCCATCGGTGCTGAGACCTGCTTCCAGATCCACCAGAAGCTTCAGATCGTGATACAAGCGCCAGACCTGTTCATCGAAGCGTGCGATGTCAGCACGTGTCAACGCGTACGGGGTGACAGGGCCGGTCTCCTCAACCAGACCACTGCCACTGCGCAGGCCGAACATACTGTTGCAGGCGGCTTCAACGGTGAAGCTGATGGTCTGATCGGGCTCAGCGCGATTGATAAGGCGAGCTTCCGTGCGGGGGTCTCTGATTCGAGAGTTGAGTCCTTGAATGGATCGGCCGTCGATCCACAGACAGGCTTCGCCGCCGGTCTCCCAAAGCAGATCAACACGGCTGCCGGCCCAGGCGGCAGGGACCGTGGCCTGAGCTTTGAACCAGTATGTGGCCCAATTGGGCCCGAGCAACATGCCGACGGAAGCGGGACTGTATTCGAGTTGCTGGGCCTGGCTGCAGGTGATGCGATCCACCGGTCCGCTGACTTGCAGCGACTCGATGAGCTGACAGTCACCGTATATCCGCTTCTGAACCTGCTGCAGCAGCACTTGGAATCGCTGCCGCGTGTACTGGGGGTGCTTGAGCATTGCGGATAGTTTACCGATCAGTCCAGGTCGCGTCGGCGGTCACGCCAGAGCATCAATCGATCATCCGCTGATCGAAACGCTCGAGTGCGCCAGGAATCGGCGACCGGCATCGTTCCACGATCAACTCTCTTTGAGCACCAGGTGGATCGTCACCTGCACCGCACAACCCTCCGGGCCTTTGACTTGCCCCGCCAGGCGCAACCAGCCGCCGAAGCGCTTGACGCGCAGGAAATACTGGCCCTCTGCAGTCATCTCGGGAAAGATCGAGCCCTCGTCGGCCCAGTGTATGCCGTCGGGTGAAATCTGCACTCGGGCGTCCACCCGCGCTTCGCCGCCTTCGATTGCCTCAATGCGAATGAAAAACAGCGCTTCGCCGGCCCAGGCGGTTTCGTAAGGCTCCGTGGCCCACTGACCACTGAGGATCGCGTGACGTTCGAGCACCGCGGTGACGCTTTGCTGCAGGGCCATGGCCAACTCACTCCGACGAGACAACAACAGAATCCAGGAACAGGAACACCCGCCGATCCGCGTCGGTCTCCACCCAGAAGATGGGATTCAACAAACCCATGATGCCTTTGTATGGATCGACCAGCGACAGAGACAGGCCGCGCAGGTTGAAAACGCGCTCGCCACATTGAAGTTCCACGTATTCCAGCGCGGCGGTGTCGATGACGAAACGCAGGTATGTCCAGTTGAACTTGTCGTCGCTTTCGTTGTAGCAGAGGTCGTGGTGGCCGTCTTCAACGAAGGTGAAACCGTCGGTGCTGCCGTCGGGATAGCGGCGGCCGTTCCACTGCGGGTCGATGCCGCGCTTGCACCAGTCGCCCTTGGTGCCGTGGGCCCACTGTTCATCGGTGACGTCGGCAGCCTGCATGATCTGCCAGCGCTTGATCAGTTTCCCGTTGACGCTGTTGAGATAGCGCACGCCGGCGTAAGTGCGGCCGCGCTGGTCCTGACGATCGAACATCACGCCGAAGGCGCGGATGTCCTTCTCGCCCAGGCCGATGCGATCCTGCTCCGGCTTGTAGGCGAACCAGCACTCGACCTGGCGCAGGCCGGGGGTATGGATGTCGGTCAGGCGTTTGATGGCATGGCTCATGCTGCCGGAGGCGGGCGGTTGTTCGTAGGGATTGGCTTCAGCGCGGGTGGCGAGCTTGAGGCAGTAGCCGCCGGTCAGTGCGCCGTGTGTGCCGCCGTAGGAGAAGGTGGCGTTGGAGAGCATGACCGGGCCGAAGCGTTTCTTCTCGACAATGCTCTTGCGGCTGTTGAAGCCCGGCTGGGTGAAGTTGGGCATCAACTCCATCCAACCGTTCATGCCCTGATTGAAGTAGTCGGCACTGAGCACATGCGTCAAGGGATGATAAAGCGTCTGCTGCACGCGTTCGGCTCCTGGGCCGGGCAACACCGTGGTGCTGATATCAAACATAGGTCACACGCCTGAGGATAGTGAAACGGGCTCGACTGCGAAAGCACAGCGGATTCGCAGTCGCCAGGTACAACATACCGCGCCAGGAATACATGTCAACATTCTAGAATAATATTGGCCATAAGTAGTCAATTTTGCCTCTGTCTGGTGCGTTTTGCCACGAATATGCGAAATTATATTCAATTAAATCCACTGTACACAGGTCAAGAATATTATAGAATATATGTAACTTTACAGAATATCTATTGACAGTTCACCCCCCGGAGATAGGCTGAAAATGAACATGACCGTCACCGACGTTGCCAATCTCGCCGGCGTCTCGCAGGCCACCGTTTCCAAGGTGATCAACAATTACCCCACGGTCTCGGCCGACAACGTCCGCCGCGTTCATCAGGCCATGCGGCAGTTGAACTACCAGCCCATGCCGCGCAAACGTATCGGCTCGACCTTGCCGCTGGAGACCGTGGCGGTGCTGATCTTCCACGGCAATCAGTTCTACGACTATCGCCACAGCTTCTTCCGCATGTTGCGCAGCATCGAAGCCGCCATGCGCCAGAAGAAGATGGACATGGTGCTCGCCCATGTCAGCAGCGTTGACGATTTGCCCGAGATTGTCCGTCGCCGACAGGTCAGCGGTCTGATTCTTCAGGGCCGCAATCCAAACGACGACATTCTCAACTTTATCCAGGGCATCCCCTGCGTCTGGCTCTCCTCACACCACGACGCCAGCGGCCACGTGCTGCTGGAAGGCAACGAGTCGATCGGCAGACTGGCGGCTGAGTATCTGATCGGTCGCGGCCATCAGCGCCTGGGCGTGCTCAACGCCATGGGCGGCAATCCGGTGCTCGACCTGCGTTGCCGGTACTTCGAATTCATCGCCCAGCAGGGCGGCTGCCGCTGCGATGCGCTCATCGGCAGGCATGGTGAATCCTGGGTCCACGATGAAGACCTGGACCTGGCGCTTTTTGAGCAGCAGGTCGCCGAGCAGGTCGATGCCTTCATGGCCCTGAAGGATCGGCCGACGGGCATGTTCATTCCATTGGATCTGCAAGTGGCGATGGTCTATCGCCTGCTGGATCAGCGCGGCCTGCGCGCGGGCAGAGATGTGGACATCGTGGGCAGCGACGAGGAAAAGGTAGCGCTGATCGGGCTGAACCCGCGCCCGGCGACGATCAACGTCGGCCCCCGTGCCATGGGCGAACGCGCCGTTCAGGAACTGTGCTGGCGTATCGAGCACGGCAGCGCCGATGAGCGAATCAAGGTGACCGTGGCGCCCGAACTGGTTCCGGGCGAGTGATAGACCCATATGCTGAGTTCATCTTCCAAACCCATTTTGCAAGGAGTCGAGACATGAATGAAATACTGAAGAGACTGGCGTGCATCGGCGCTGGTCTGGCAATGACGTGCATGCTGACGCAGGCACGAGGCGAACTGCTCGCCTACGAAGGATTCGACTACACGGAAGGCGCACTGTCGGGACAGAACGGCGGCAGCGGATTCTCAGCGGCCTGGCCTACGGCCGTGGGCATGACGGTCGTGGCCGACAGTCTGAGCCATCCTTGGATCGCCGCCGGATCGGGCAACAGCTTGAACACCGCGGCCACCAGCCAGAGCGACAACTTCCGTGACTTCACGACGCCGATGAATATGGGCAATCCCCAAACCATCTACGTCAGTTGGCTGCTGCGGCGTACAGGCTCCACGCTTGGCACCAGCGGCGAATTCAGCGGCCTGATCCTGCGTCAAAACGCAGTGGACGGGCTGAGCGCCGCCGAAGTCGCGGGTTGGACCGTCAACAGCAACGGCGAATTCCCGCGAACCCAGTCAATCGGCGCCAACGTGGACGGCACCACGCCCTACCTGGACGATGAAACGTATTTCGTGGTCGGCAAAATCTCGGTTGCAGCTTCGCCTGAATCCGACCAGATCTTCATGAAAATCTACTCCTCCTCGGATCGCGTCGATGACTCGGAGCCTGTCGCCTGGACCATCATCGGAGGCACAGAAGATAACAGCCAGATCCTCCATTCCCTGCGCCTGCACAGTGGCAACGCCGCAGGTTTTTCCGCGACGTTCGACGAAATCCGCATCGGCACCACCTGGAGCGATGTGGTCGCCATCAACCCCGTGCATGACGGCGACGCCAATGCTGACGGCATGGTCAACCTGGCCGACCTGCAGATTCTGGGAGACAACTGGCAGTCCACCACCGCCAACTGGGGTTCGGCTGATTTCACCGGCGACGGCTCGGTGAACCTGGCGGACCTTCAGATCATTGGTGACAACTGGGGCTTTGGCGCCGCAGCGGACATCAGCTTCGATCAGGCCCTGGCCAGCGTGTCGATCCCCGAGCCGGCTACGTTGACTCTACTGAGCCTCGTCAGCCTGACGCTGTTACACCGGGGCATGAGCCATTGACCGTTTCCTCCTCACGCGGCGTGCGTCCAGCGACGGACACCGCGTTTGCATCGAAAACAGCTATTGCCCGCAACCGTCATATGGAGATGCTTATCATGCGGCGTCAACGAGGATTCACCCTGATCGAGTTGCTGGTGGTCATTTCCATCATTGCCCTGCTCATTTCGATTCTGCTGCCGGCCCTGAAAAAAGCGCGCGAGGCGGCCCGCACGTCAGCCTGTCTGTCCAACCTGCGGCAGCTATCGATGGCCGGCAGCGCGTATGCTGCCGATCATGAGGGCGCCTTCCCCCATCAATACGCCAGCACCGCCAATGCGGCGCTGCCCCCCAGCGGCTACGACATCATCCACCCCATCGCCAACGGCAAGGAAAACAACGGCCCCGGGCGATTCACCAACGACAGTTGGGTCTATCACATCTATACCTACCTGGCTCGCAGCAATGACCTGTTCATCTGCCCGGCCAACGATATTCTGCGCACCGGCGGGGCCACGCCCACCGACACTGATGACATCGGCTACGTGCAGAGCGGCGTGGTGGCCACCTGGAAGTTCGATGACATCCGCGCTCGCCGCGGCCTGGTCGCGTATCACGACGCCGACGGCCGATCCAACAAATCCGTGGTGCGACCGATTTACACCACCTCCGCCGGGCCTCTGACGCCTGAAAACAAACGTGCCGCGGGCTGGACCTCCTGGATGCGATTCTTTGACGCCACGCTGATCCCCCAGCCGCACAACGGCCTGACCGGCAAAAACTACAGCTTCACCGACGGCCACGCGGTGTTTTCCGACTGGCACGACGTGACCAGTTCCTGGTTCGGGCTGCTGATCAATGGCGTGGACGACCAGGAGCCCGAAGGCGCCAGCGGGGCAGGCAATCCCAACCGCGTGGGCACGATCGATTGGCGCTGACGAGGCATGCCGGCCGTCGTGTCAACCGCCGTTACAATCTTCAGCAGGAGTGCGTCATGAAGTTCCAAACAGCCTGCGTCGTGGTCTGCGCTGCGGCGGGCATGATCAATTCTATTGCCACTGCCAAGCCGATCTCCGACGTGCTCGGCGCGCAGGGCGGCCAGTTCGATCCGTGGAATCAGCAGCGCTGGGCGGATTGGTATGAGAACGGCGAGGTGGTTGAGCCGTTCGAAATTGATTGCCCGGTCACTTTCGCCCAGCGCGACACGCCCTGGCAGTTCAGCACCGAACGCTACGAGCAGGTGCAGGGCAAAACGGAGGCGGTCTTCCGCGTCACCGCTGCCGACCCGATCATGATCGACGGCAATGGTCTGGTGATCGACGTGCAGAAGCCGGCCTATCGCGACTGGACATTGCAGGACTGGTACAGCCATAGCATCAAGCCCGATGAGATGTTCCATCACATCGACGGTTTTCATTTTCGACAGGTCAAGGCCGGCGACGAGCCGAGCGTGCTGCGCAACATCACGCTGATGGGCTTCTGGCGCGGGGCGGAGACTGATGAGGACCATCAGAATCGGCCGGTGATCTGGGATAAGCTCACCACCAAACGCAACATCTGCGGCCTGTACACCACGCTCCGCAACGGCGTCATCCGCCAGTGCGACATCAGCGAAAACATTCACATCGGCATCTACGTCAACGCCGACTCCACCGGGTGGGTCATCGAGAACAGCACCTTCCGCGATAACAACATCCGCGGCGCACGTTCCTGGACGGCGGTGACGCTCGACGCCTGCTATCAGTGCATCATCCGCAACAACCGTTTCCTGGGCCCTTCTTTTCCGCCTCGGGACTATAACTCGGCGATCAGCCTCTATCGCAATCAGGGCGAGCGCGACGACATCCGTGAATACCCGGCAAGCTGGAACCTCATCGAGGATAATTTCTTCCAGGGCTACAACCTGGCCATCGACAGCGGCGTCCGCACGGGCAAGAAGAGCACGTCGGTGCTGGTGGACCTGGCCCACGAGGGTCGATGCTATGTGGCCTACAACACAATTCGCCGCAACACGTTTGAGGACTGCAAAATCGGCGTTCTCCTGAGAACCAACTACAACACGATCGACTCGAATGTCTTTGCCAACGTGCAGCGGCCGGTGGCGTTGAACAACGTATTCTTCTCGCTGCACCACAACGTCATCGTGAATCAGCCCGACGACACGGTGTGGCTATGGTCCGAACCCAGCGAGTATGGCCAATTCGCGCCGCACATGGCCTATCACGATGAACTGAGTGCCACGATTGGGGCGGACCGCAAGCTTTATCACGTCATTTCGCCGCAGGGTGCGCCCCGTTACTCAGATCCCGGGCGGGCCATGCTGGTCGTCTCGCCGGACCTGGTCGCGGCTCTGAGCGATGTGGACGATCCGGACTACAACACGTTCAAGATCAGCCCGGTGCAGGCACAAATGCTGGGATTCGGCAACAAGCCCATCGCAGTAACGGTCGGCCAGTTCGCAGCGGATCACCCGGCCAGCGACTTCGCGGTCATCTTCGATCAACCGTGCAGTCAGGTCGAGAGCGAGGTTTACTACTCGATCATTCTCTATGACCAGAACGGCTGCGAATTCGACCGCTGCGGACGAAGCAAGACCCGATGGGGCGTCATCGCCGCGGGGAATTTCCTGCCTGACTCCGGCACAAACCCGCGCCACGGCAATGCTGAGATCGCCGCGGCGTCCTCGCAACCGGACAGCGACGGTTGTTATCCCATTTACATATTTCCCAGAGGTTTCGCCGATCCGAAGGTTGTCCTGATGAAAGACAACACCCGCCCGGTGAAAGCCATGGTGCGCGGCCGGTTCAAGACCGATGGGGATGAGTACGACGAATTGGCAGTGCTACTCGAGGACGATACGGTGGTTCGCCTGCTCAAGCCGACCGATCCGACGTGGTCCGAACAGATCGAGTCGGACGCGACAAAATTGCTGGCGATGACCAGCGGTGAGTTTGATGGCAATTCGGACAACGGCGATGAGATCGCGGCACTGACGCAGCAGGCAGGCCCGGCCTTGTTGCTCAAGTCGGGTCATCGCGGCGCGTTTGCCACCGTCGGGCCGACAGGTTCCTGGCATCAGATCGCCTCGGGTCGCTTTGGCCGGAGCACGGCGAGCCGCGATGACCTTGCGATGATCGCCCGGCAACCGCAGGGCGTGACGATACAGATGTTCGGCGTGGACCAGCCCGCTGCCTATGTGACGCTGCCATCGGATGTTGCGGGTGAGATGCCCATCGCCTTGACGGCCGGGGCCTATCGCTGGTCGAAGGCCAGCGCGAGCCATATCGGCTGCGCCCTGATGCCGGATTCTCCCCCTGAGGCGCTCAGGGATGGATGTGATGCCTTGGCCCTGTTGCCACAGACTTCTTCAACATCAATCCCCGTTCTGGTATGGTTAACAGAGAAGTCCAATCTGACCAATTCCATACAGAAGCAGGTGGTTCCGCTTCTCAAATAATGATGGCCACGAGAACTTGTCAGCGCACCGAAGTGCGGCACTGATTGCGAACCAGCAGCCGGAGGTACATGCTGCATGCTTGCATCGGCGATGACCAGCTTCGATTACGCGATACTGTTCGGCTACCTGGGCGCCATGGCATTGATGGGCCTGTGGTTTTCACGCCGTAACACCTCGACCGAGCAGTATTTCCTCGGCGGCCGATCGGTGCCCGGCTGGGCCATCGGGCTGAGTATGGTCGGCACGTCCATCAGTTCGGTCACCTTCGTTTCGTTTCCCGGTGACGCCTACAAAACCGGGTGGCTGCGCTTTCTGCCCAACCTCGCTCTGCCGCTGGTGATCCTGATGGCGGCATACTTGATTCTGCCCTTCTATCGCAAGGCCGGCGTCACCACGGCTTATCAATACCTCGAATCGCGCTTCGGGCCTTCGGTTCGTGCTTACGTCGCTTCGGTTTACATGCTGGCCCAGATCGTCCGCGTCAGCATCATCCTCTACCTGGTGTCGCTGGTGGTGCACGAGATGACCGGCATGAACGCGGAACTTTGCGTGATCACCGCCGGCGTGTTTGTCGCCTTCTACACAATCGTCGGCGGCATCGATGCGGTGATCTGGACGGATGTGATCCAGACGATCGTCCTGATCGTCGGCGGCATCGTCTGCCTGTGCAGCATCCTGATGAGCATCCCGGGGGGAATATCCGAGGTGCTGCACGTCGCCATGGCCCATGACAAGTTCACGCTGTCGGAAATGACCAACGGCGTGGCGAGCACGCCGAGTTGGGGCTTCTCCATCAGTGAAAAGACCATCTCCATGATGATCCTGCTGGGTGCGTTCACCTATCTGCGCGAATACTGCGGCGGCCAGAACACCGTGCAGCGTTACGTGGCCGCCAAGAGCACCTACGAAGCGCGCAAGGCCATGCTCATCTGCGCCACGACCAACATCCCCATCTGGGCCGGTTTCATGTTCCTGGGCACCTGCCTGTTCGTGTACTACCACGTGCATCCCGATCCGCGGGCGGCCGCCATGCTCACCGGCGAAAGCAAAGCCGAGCAGATCCTGCCTTTCTACGTCATCACCCAGTTGCCGCCGGGACTGACCGGACTGATCATCGCCGCCATCACGGCCGCAGCCATGTCCTCGCTGGATTCCTCCATCAATTCCATCTCCACGGTGTTCGTCGTGGACATTTATCGCCGCTATTTCGTGAAGAATCGAACTGACAGGCATTACCTGAAGGTCGCCTGGTGCGCTGCAACCATCGTCGGGCTGATCATGATCGGCGGCGCTGTCCTGCTGCACGAGGTGCCGACCAAAACGCTTCAGGACACCGGCACCATCATTGTCTCGCTCATGGGCGGCGGCCTGCTGGGCATCTATTGCGTGGGATTCTTCACCCGTCGCGGCAATGCACGCTCTGTGTGGCTGGGCATTGCCTGCACGTTGCTGTTCGTGACCTGGACACTGATCGCCAAGAACAGGCCGGACCTGCTGCCGCATTTTCTCAAGGTGCCGTTCGATCTCTACTACACCGATATCTTCGGCAACCTGATCATGTTCTTTGTTGGCTACTGTGTCGGCGCGTTATGGCCGGACCGCCAGCGCGATGTGACCGGTTTGACTGTCTGGGACAAGTAGGTGTCGGCCCCCATGTTTCGTCACCTGGGTAAACCGGCCCACCACGAGGTTCGCGGTCCCATGTGCAACTGGATCGTCTTCAGCTCGGTGTATTCCTCGGCAGCGAAACGCCCAAGCTCGCGCCCCAGCCCACTTTGACGGTAGCCGCCGAAGGGCAATTCCTGCGGGCCGGACATGAACGTGTTAATCCACACCGTGCCGGCATGAATGCGTCGGGCCATGGTCAGAGCGCGGTCAAGGTCGCGCGTCCACACCGCGGCGGAAAGGCCGTACATCGTGCTGTTGACGATTCCGGCCGCTTCAGACTCGTCCTTGAAACGGATCACCGACAACACGGGACCGAACACTTCCTCGCAGGCCAGCGGCATGTCGGCGGTCACGTGATCGATGATGGTGGGCTCGACGAATCGCCCCTTGTCGGTGATCAGGCGGTTACCGCCGAGGCGGAAACGAGCGGCACTTTTCCTGCCGGACTCAATGTAGCCCATGACTTTCTTCAGATGAGCATCGCTGATCAATGCGCCGACTTTGGTGGCCGGGTCCAGTGGATCACCGACCTTCACCCGTTTGGCATGCTCGATGATGCGCGGCACAAATTTGTCCGCCATATCCTGATGGATCAGCAGCCGGCTGCCGCTGTTGCAGCACTCGCCCATATTGAAATAGACGCCGAAGACCACCGCGTCCAGGGCCGCGTCAAGATCGGCATCGGGGAACAGCACCTGCGGGTTCTTGCCGCCCAGTTCCAACGTGACTTTCTTGAGATTGCCCTGCGAGGCCGCGACGACCTGTTTGCCCACGCGGGTGGACCCGGTGAAGGAGATCATGTCCACATCGTGATGGTCACAGAGACGCTGACCGACGGGATCGCCGAAGCCGGTGACGATGTTGACTACGCCGGGCGCCAGCCCAGCCTGCAGCAGCAGTTCGCCAAGTCGCAGAGTGGTGCCGGGCGTCAACTCGCTGGGCTTGACAACGCAGGTGCATCCGGCCGCCAGGGCGAACGGCAGTTTCTGGCTGATGATCAGCAGCGGGAAATTCCACGGCGTAATCAATCCGACGACGCCGATCGGCTCGCGCACGGTGATGCCGAGCATGTCAGGCCCGAGATTGTTGTACGCATCACCGCGCAGATGGCGGGCGAGCGTCGCGGCGTAATCCCAGATCGCACAAGTCCAGCCCATCTCATCGCGGGCCTGGTTCAACGGTTTGCCGCTCTCCAGCGTCTCGATCAGGGCCAGTTCCTCGGCATTCTCGTGAATGAGGACGGACACTTTGCCCAGCAGCGCAGCGCGCTCCGCCCCGCTGGTGTGCGGCCAATCGCTCTCATCGAACACCCGGCGGGCCACAGCCACCGCAATGTCCACGTCTTTGGCGTCCGCCTCAGGATAGGTGCCGACGAGCACGTCATGTGCGGGACTGTGCCGCTCATACCGTCTGCCCGAGTGCGATTCAACCCAGTGGCCGTCGATCAACATCTGATAGTCGTGCGATTGAATCGGGCCGTGAGTGGAGCTCATGTGGATCACCTTACAAGAGGTTGAAGGAATCAGCTTCGACGCAAGCCGGCCTTGCTCGCCAGGAACTGCGCCACGCGCTGTTGCGTATCGTGATCGCGCATGCACTGCTGCGAGGCTGCCACCTCGCTTTGGGCCGCGGTTGACAATGAAACCTCGTGACGGGTCATGGCCTTGATGCAGGACAGGGATGTGCGGCTGCATGCGGCTATTTCTTCCGCAAGTTGCGCGATCGCGGCGTCCATCGCCTCAGCGTCATCCACGAGCAGGTCAGCCAGTCCGATGCGGTATGCTTCCTGGGCCTCGATCGTGCGCGCGGTGAACATCAGCAGTTGTGCCTGCGCCAGTCCCACGCGCCGCGGCAGACGGTAGCTGCCGCCCCAGCCTGGGACCAGACCGAGCCGCGCTTCCGGTGAACCGAACCTGGCAGTGCGCGTCGCCACGATGATGTCACACGCCATCGCCAATTCCAGCCCGCCGCCCAGACAGTAACCGTTAACAGCAGCGATCACGGGCACAGGCAACGCTTCGAGGCGATTGAGCACCGCGTGCCCCTTTTCCACCCACGGCCCGATCGTCCGCTCATCGAGAGTCGCCAGCACGTTGATGTTGGCGCCGACCACAAAATATTTCTCAGACTCGCTAAGCATTACCACGGAACGCAGCGTGGAGTCGCGCTCGATCCGCTCGATGATCTGATCAAGCTGGTCGAGCACTTCGTGATCCATCGTCGCGGGCTTACCGGGCGGATCGGTGGTCCAGGCGATGCTCGCGCGGCCGCCTTGACTCTGATATTCAATGAGCGTTCGCATGACGAATCTATTCATAAATCTGCGGGTCCATGGTCATGATGTCACTGGGCACGATGGGCGCAAAATCCATCTGATGAAGGACATCGCGCTTCAGGTCCACACCCGGGGCCACTTCGCGCAGCACGACGCCGTCGCCGTTGAGTTCGAACACCGCCCGCTCCGTGACGTAGATCACGCTTTGCTTGGATTTGCGTGCGAATTGTCCGCTGAAGGTGATCTGCTCGACGTGAGAGACAAATTTGCGCACGCTGCCTTCGCGTGTGATGTGCAGGCGACCATCGCACACGGTGCAGGCGAAGTTCTTGGCGGTCAACGTGCCGCAGAACACGACGCGGCGGGCATTCTGGGTGATGTTGATAAATCCGCCGCAGCCGGTCAGCAGCGGGCCGACCTTGCTGGCGTTGACGTTGCCCTCGGCATCAATCTGGGCCATACCGAGAAAAGCCAGGTCCAGATTGCCGCCATCATAATAGTTGAACTGATCGGGCTGTTGAATGTAAGCCTCAGCGTTGTAGGAGACGCCGAAGATCACGCCCTTGGCGGGCTGGCCGCCGATCACGCCCTGCTCGACGGTGAACGTCACCTGGTCGAGCACGCCTTGCTCGGCTGCCACGGCGGCGACGCCGTCGGGCATGCCGACGCCGACATTGATCACCGCCCCCGGAAACAGTTCGCGCGCCGCACGACGGGCAATCACCTTGCGGGCATCCAGCGGCAGCGGCTGAATCTGCTGCAGCGGCACGCGCGATTGACCGCTGAGTGCCGGGTCATATTCGGTCAGGCACGTCTGTTTCTGGTGCTCATCGACGACGATGTAATCCACACACGTACCGGGGATGGTGACGCGGCGAGGATCGAGCGAGCCTGCTTCCGCCAGATATTTGACCTGGGCGATGACGATGCCGCGACTGGCGCGGGCAGCTTGCGCCATGGCGACGCCTTCCAGGATCGCAGCTTCCTGCTCACTGGTGATGTTGCCGTGAAGATCACCCGTCGTGCCGCGGACCAGTGCCACATCGATGTGCCAGCGCGGGAAAAATAGCCACGATTCACCGTCGATCTGCTCCACCCGCACGAGCTGTTCACACTGTTGGGTGCGATCGTTCATGCGTCCGCCCTCGAGGCGGGGATCGATGTACGTGCCCAGGCCGACCTTGGTGAAGATGCCGGGTTGACGTGCGGCGATGGCACGGAACATCTGTGAGATCACGCCCTGGGGAAAGTTATAACTCTCGATGCGGTTGTCGGCGATCATGGCAGCCATCTGCGGGGCCATGCCCAGGTGTCCAGCGATATCGCGCTTGACCAAACCGTCAGTCGCCAGCAGATCGGTGCCTATGGATTTCTTATCGCCCAGGCCGGTGGCGTGATACAGCGTCAGGTCGCGCGGCGTCTGTTGCTGATCGAAGCGCTGTCGAAGCATGCGCAGCAGGTGCGTCGGCTCGCCCACGCCGCCGCCGGAGCCCATGATGGCCACGTGGGCGTGATTCTGGATCAGCCCCGCCGCTTCCTCCGCCGATATCAATTTGGATCGTCTCATTGGATGTTGGCCACCAAACGTTGCACCGCCAGATCGCAATCGCCCTGGCTGATGGCGTCCACAATGGCCTCGTGCTCGCAGTAACTATCCATGACATTGTGGTGACGCGAATACGGCAGCACCATGCGTGAAACCACCGGCAGCCAGATGTTCGAAAGGTCCTCTTCCTCCACCAGCTCAAGAATCATCCGGTGAAAAGCCATGTCATACTGCACCACGCGCGACAGGTCTTGCGACTGGCACGCGGTCCGAAAGGCCTGAAGGTTGGCTCTCATGCGCTTCAGCACGCTTTCGTCAATGCGGTCAAACGCGCTGCGCAGGGCGAAGGACTCGATCTCGCGGCGAAGCTGCACGATCAACGAGCGTACCGACTCATCCGGCGGATTGCCCACGCGCACCCCGCAGTTGGGGCGAGCGATCAGCAACCCTTCCTTGGTCAGTTCCAGCAGCGCGTCGCGCACCGGCCCGCGACTGATGCGGAACTTGGCCGCCAGGTGCTGCTCACGCAACGGCTCGCCACCGGCCAATCGGCCGGAAAGCACGTCGTTGCGAATCCGATCCACCAACTGCTCGCGCAATGTCATGCGAATCGGAAAGTCATCCATGGTGGTGAGTTCTTCAGGCAAGGGATCACTCCAATTGCGCGTTCAGCATTTCAGCGACGCAGATATTCGTATAACAGTTTACGATCGAAATCAGGAAACGGCGGTTTGTCGGAGTTGCGATAAGATGGCTGTTGCCTCGTCACGTTGTCTTTTGCCAAAGTGCCGATCCCCTCGCTGTGCACGGCTTCATGAGTGAAGTAATTGATCGTGTTGCCGCAGACCAGGTTCTCCATACAGGACTGATCCTCCGTGACCCCGCAATCCATCGGCGGCTGATCGCCCCAGTTGAAAATGGTGTTTCCGACGATTTCCACGCCCTTGACCCCGGTTTTCATCACGATGCCGTGGCGCGGCTGCTTGTCGTGGGCGCGCACGCCGGAGTCGATGATCTCGTTGCCGGTGATCACACCCCAGTTCACATCTTCGAGCACGATGCCGTGGTCACGCTGCCAGCAGAAAACGTTGCTGGAGATGTTGATCTCGTGTGACTTGCGGATGTAGACCGCGTGTCCTTCGACCTGGAACGAGCGGCAACCGGTCAGCAGAATGCTGTTGCAGGTTTCGTGGAAGAAGTAGGCGTGGCTGCAGGGCTTGTACACCGTACAGTTGTTGAAGTTCATCACCGTGACGTGATCGCGACATTCGATGCCGATGCCGCCACCGAGCGTGACGCAGCCGGTGATCATGTTGGGTACGAAGTCACCCACGCGTGCCTTGTCGCCCATGTGACTGAGGCAGAGGTTGGCGACGCGGTTGTCCGCCAGCGAGCAGTGGCGCAACTCGCAAAGGAAAGTTTTTTTCGTCAGGTGGATGCCGTAATCATCGAAGCCGGCGCTGTGCACGTCCTGCAACACGCATTGGCCGCAGTCTTCCAGCAACAGTCCGCACGCCACATGGGTTTGAGCCTGCTTGCAGATCGAGAGGTTGGCCACCTGGGCGAGGTCCAGGGATGACAGGTGAATACCGGCTGCAAGTGGTTTGTCACTGCCGACGATCAACCGTGTGGCCCGGCCGGCGCCTTCGAAACGCACGCCGCTGCGCAGACGGACAGGCTGGCGACAGGGATAGCTTCCCGGGGCCAGAAGGATGTGTCCGCCCTTGTCGTCGAGATGGTCGATCGCCCACTGCAAAGCCGCGTCAGCCTGGGGGCTCTGGTATCGGCTGGCGCGCGACCAGCGGTCCAGCACCTCGAAGGACTGATCAATGGGGACGATCACCAAACTTTGTGATGACATAACAACTCCTTGTGGAGACACAGCTTCCACAGGGGCTCCAAACGCACACTATGTCGATAAGCATGACATGGCGGACAAAAATTGTCAACAATATCTTTGTTTATTGTTGACAATATACAATATTAGCGGTAAGTTGATCCCGTGCCTCATCGTGTTTTGCTGCAACTGTGTTTTCAAGTAGTCATCTGGGCTTCGATTCCCTCCAGGCTTGAGGTCACATTTTTAAGAAAAGGAGAACAGAAATGTTGGCACAACAAGCGTCGGGCCGTACCTGTAAACCTGCTGTCCTGATTGCTTTGCTGGTCATTTCAGGGTGGGCAGATGGCGGTTTCGCTGTATTGATCGCGGGTGATTCATTCGATTATGCAGTCGGCACCGAATTGAGTAGCGGGAATTTGAACGGTGGAATCGGCTGGGCTAGTGCCTGGGTGGGCACGGGAACAAATATTGGAACCGCAGATCAGGTTGAGGCGTCTGACATTGCTCCACCCACGGGCTATCTGGGCGCTATAGGTAACCAACTCATCCTGGATACCGATAGTCCAACCTTTAACATTGCTGTCAATGCTCAACGCGAACTGGCTCAAGCCATCGACATGAGTCCCTCGGTCGAACAGACGTATTATTTCAGCATCCTGTTACGAAGGGATGATGGCTTCAACGGGGGTGGCAGTGAAAACTCAAGATACTTTGAATTGTGGGAGTCAGGTGGAACACTGCCCCTTATGACAGGCGGCACAACCAGTGACGAAGCAACTGCTGTTTCATTCAACGGCTGGCCCCTGACCGCCTCAGCCAATGGTGTTGGATCGCTCGGTGAGGTGCCGCTGGGCACGGATCTGCTGGCCGTCGTCAAGTTCATTCTGCGCCCTAGCGGACAGAACGATGAGATATACATGACCTATCTGCAGGACGGCGCTAACCTCTCCTCGGAACCAGCGTCATGGATGGCTTCGACCGCCTATGACATGGACGGCTCGGCCACCATTTTCCAGATTGTCAACGCGCGGTTCAACGACCAGCAGCGCTACGATGAAATCCGACTCGGCACCACCTTCGCCGATGTCGTGTCTGGACATGTGACTCATCCGGGTGATGCCAATGGCGACGGCATGGTCAACCTGGCTGACCTGCAAATACTTGGCGACAACTGGCAGTCCACCAACGCCACCTGGGCGGAGGCGGATTTCACCGGCGACGGCGCCGTGAACCTTGCTGACCTGCAAATCCTCGGCGACAACTGGGGCTACGGCACCGGTGCGGACATCAGCCTTGATGAAGCATTTGCCCTCGTGTCTATCCCCGAACCGGCCGGCTTCAGTCTGCTGTTACTGCTCAGCAGCGGTCTGTTGTTTGCCCGGCACGAACGCTGATGTTGCACTGCGGCGCGAGTGGTGACTTCCGCCACCCGCGCTGTCCTCCCATCATTAACCGCAACTATCTGAGGTTGATGCCATGATGACTTATCAACGTTTATCCCCGCCATCATCAGCAGGCTTTCTGGTGCTGGCCTTGATGGCAGGGCACTCGCTTGCCATCGGTCCAGCGACGCACCTGCAGCCGCAGTCGGCACCCGTCGAAGCTGAGCAGACCACCTATGAACAGTATCCCGCATTGCGCGTCGGCGATGACGTGATGCACCCGCTGTCGGTTGGCTTCGGCCCGGTGGCTGCGATGGTGCCGTGGAGTTCACCGGATAAGCTCGACCTGCTACTCGGCGGCATCAACGGCCGCGGCTTTGGCACGCGCCTGGCGCTGTATCGCCAGGGGGCAAAAGCTGACAACGGTCTGCCCGTGTTCGACCGTGGACAGACCATCGATCTGGCGGGCGCCAACTTCAAGCGCGTGGACCAGCCCGGTGCGATGTTTGATCTGATCGCCAACGGCCGCGGCACGATTCACGGCTACAGTCGACTGATCTACTACCGCAATGTCGGCTCACCCGGTAATCCCGACTGGGATGAACCTTACATCGTGCCGGTCGGCGGTCAGTCGCTCAAGTCCGCAGCTGGGACCGACAGCACGATGTGGTCCGTGGGCGATCTGACCGGCGACGGCGTCGCGGACCTGATGGTGGCGGCTCCCGTCGGCGACTTCAACAATGAATACTGGCCCAACGGCGAGAGCCCATGGGCCAACGTCGAGCGAGCTGATGTCGGAAATGGCCGCGGCTATGACGTTGACGGCAACTGGCTGGGATCGCGTTCCAATGTGCGTTTGTCGTGGGCCAAGGGTCAACGTGACTCGGAAGATCGATTGACCTTTTCAACGCTGAAGCCGATCTACAACCAGTTCGTCGGCTTCCAGGTGCAATGGAAAGCCTTTTCCACTCGTGTCAGTTCAGCGGTGGTTCACATTGCGGGGCGGCCGGTCATTGTGCTGTTCGGTGACAACGATCGACTGCTGGCTTTGCCGTATCGCATCGAGGCGGATCAGATTATCTGTGAACGTGCACAACCGCTGCTGCGGGGCGCCGCCCCGTTGTTGTACGTCAACTTTCACGGCAACCTTGATGTGGCGGATCTCGATGGCGATGGTCAGCAGGAGATTCTCGTGGCCGGCAACCCAGGCCGCGTCACCGTGGTCAAGGGCGATGCCATCGGACAGTTCCGCGAGATCGGCTCGCTCTGTGGTCGTGGTGGATACGTTGAAGCGGACAACCTGGTCAATCCGTCGCTGTTCGACTGGACTGGAGATGGCAAGCTTGATTTGATCACCGGCGATGCTGCGGGTTGGATCATGCTGTGGACGGGCACGGATGAACCGACCGTGTTCGGCGAGCCCCTCCCATTGCAAGCAGATGGCCAGGTGATCTATCACCAGGGCGGCCTGACCGGCTCGATCCAGGGCCCCAACGAAGCGCGCTGGGGCTACACGCTACCAACCACCGGCTTGTGGGGCGGACAGCCGACGATCATCACCAACGATATCAACGGCATCATCACGCTCTACAGCCAGGGCGCCAGCCGCACCGATCTGCACCGCGAAGTGCTGACGCTGGATGGACAACCCTTGCGTGTAGCGTGGCGGGTCAAGCCGGCCATCGTGTCGGGCGAATACGGCATCGCCGGTGATTCGCGCGATGTGCTGCTGCTGTTGGACTGGGAGGGCGATCTGGCATTTGTCATTCCGCAAACCAACGGCGGATTCGCGGCAGACAGAATCAGAAAAGCGGGGGGTACGGATGGGCAACCACTGCGACTTTGCGGGCCGGCCGGCGATTGGGGGCGCACCAAGCTTGCCGTGTGCGACTGGGACGGTGACGGTGCGTGGGACGTACTGGCGGGGATCGTGCCGCGAACGTACCAGAAAGTCCTGAACATCCCCGACAGCGACAAGCTCAGCGGCTCACAGGTGTTCTTCCTGCGCAACAGCGGCAGCAATGCTGAGCCGCGGTTTGTAGCGCCGGTATTGATCCGCCCCGCAGCCGGCGGCTCGTTCGAGTTCGGATGGCACGATGCCTCGCCATGGCCGGCGGATCTCAACGGCGACGGCCGACTCGACCTGCTGGTCGGTGCGGAGGATGGCAAGGTGTATTGGTTTACGCGGGACCAACTGACCTGGTGAAACTCGCAACTTCGCGAGACGCTTCTCTTCGGGACATTTTTGGAAAGGACATTTCATGACAGTGAAAGAATCATACATCATCCGGGGATTTACGCTGATCGAACTGCTGGTCGTGATCTCCATCATTGCATTGCTCATCAGCATTTTGCTCCCGGCGCTGTCAAAAGCACGAACCACGGCCACAAACACGAAATGCCTTTCCAACGTGCGGCAGGTTGCTATGGCCATGACCTTGTATGAAGGCGACAACCAACGATATCCCACACATTTTCACGAATTGAGTCCCGGCAATGCCTGGTGGAACGATCAGGTGTCCGACACCTTCGGTCGAGATGTGCGCGCGCTGTATCAGCCTTACATGAACCTGAACTACTACTGGTGCCCCTTTCTCACATTCTGGGACAGGTCGATCGAAAGAATCCCTTTGGGTACCAGGCGGCTTTACCTGGATTACGGCGTGAATGCGGGGTACATGCAAAACCTCGTCAATGGACAATACGAAGATCGGTGGACGCGTTCCTCGGACAGGTGGGAATACGATGGGCATCGCATGGAGGTGTTGGCCGGCGATCGACTGACCGCTTCTTCAGCAATCGACTACCATGTGAATCATGCTATAAACTATTCCGGATTCATCGGCTACGAACGGCTGGACCCCAATCTATATAGCTGGCTGGGCGTGACTTATCAGGGCACTTTCGATCACGATCCCCGCCTGGAACTGACCGCCAACTATGCCATGCGGGACGGCAGCGCCACGACGATGTACGGGCGTGACGAGAAAATGCTGGATGCGTCAACAGATCAGGCGGTCACTCGCCACATGATGCCCGTTGCGCAGTGAGCGCGGGGCACGCCTCTGTCAGCGATTTGTCCGCGACAGCGGTATTCGTGAGGTTAGAGCATCATTCATTATTTGACTCATACTGCTTACAGTTGAAACTCGTGCTTCGGGGCGTGCCGACTTCAGTCGGCATGTCTGCCCACCCGCATGCCCGCTAAAGCTGGCACGCCCATGAATTTTTCGCAAACCGCATAAGGAGCTACTGTTGTGAACCACGAGCGGACACCATGTTGTTCAGCATGGTGAGCACGGTCTTGTCCATGTCGTCGTCAAGAGGCCGATATGGAGATTGGTCAATCTGCGCCCGGTCGTATTGCGCCAGGGCCACACGCATGCTGTCGCGGATGTGGGTTTCCATCCAGTGCCGCGCCATCTGGCCATCACGGCGGCGAAGGGCCATGTACACCCGATGGTGCAGCAGCCAGACACGCGAAATGTGCGGCAGCGGGCGATCGTGCGTGTGCGTGCCGAACATCATCGTGTCGATGCGGCTGCCCATGATCAACTTCGTGAACCGGCTGTTCTCGGCAGTCTTGAGTATCAGCACGTGGAACGCCAGATCGTTGGACAGAAATCGCTCGAGAATTTCACCGCTCATCAACGGCTGCTTGCTTTCACGAAAGTCACGGGCGGCCCGGCGCATGTTGTCGCATTGCCGGCCCAACTCGCGCAATGCCTCCCGCGTGATCACCGAGGCGGCCTTCAGCGCCGCGAAACCTTCGACGGCCATTCGGATCTCATAAGTTTCGATCAGCCGGGCCCGACTGGGGCGCGATACGTACGTGCCGCTGCGGGGCACCTGGTAAAGCAGTCCTTCTACTTGCAAACGACGTATGGCCTGACGCACGGGTGTGCGGCTGACGTTGAACTGCTGAGCCAGCGTGCTCTCGGAAATCTTGTCCCCCGCCTTCAATCGACCACTGATCAACTGCTCGCGTATGCGGTCGTAGGCCACATCGCTGAGATCTCCAGCCATTCTGGGCTTTCGTGGTTTTGCAGTCGGCATGTCATAACTAACTTATTGCAATTGACCTAACCAATATTGCATGTATCTCGATCCACGTGCTAATTATAAATTCTTGTATACCAGAGTCAAGACTCTTGCTTTCACTCCCCGGCCGATCCAGCCCCCATCCCGCCGTCGTCCACCAGTACGCGCAACCGTCCGACGGGCGACACGATCCTGCCTGCCGCCACGTCCGCTTCGGTGAACACCGCCAGCAGGATGTTCATCGCGCCTTTGCGGTCGAAATCCTAAATCACATAGATCGTGCCATCCGGCGCCTGCACGCCGTCGGGATATGCGGCACTGAATCGTTCATCGAGCAGCAGCCCGCCAGTCCACGTTTGCCCGTCATCCTCGGACAGGAACGCGGTCAGGCTGTAGCGTCCGCGCAGATCGCCCGGCGGATTGTGGCGCACCAGCAGCAGGTTCCCGGAGTTGAGCCGGCGAACGAAGAAACGGGAATCGGTGTGCTCGATACGGGGCGGATCGCTCGGCCACCAGGAGGGATAGCACCTGGACCAGGTCACACCGCCGTCATGCGAGAAGCTTTGACCCATGCGCGCAGCCGAAGTGCGGATCAACATCCACAGTGAGCCATCCTTGCGCTCGACCAGCACGTGTTCGTCATAGGAACGATCAGGTTCGTCCGCGTAACCGATGCGTTGCCATGTCTGACCTCGATCGCGCGAACGGTACACGTTGGAATACTGCTCGTCCGGCAAATCGTGGCAGAAGCGCGTGTCGTCGATGATCAGCGGCGGATCCTTCTTGATCGTGCGCTTCCATACCGCCACCGGCGCCAACCAGTCGCCGTTGCGGGTTACGATCGGCTTGTTGAGCATGATGCCGTTGCACAGGCGGCGAGGTTCGCTCCAGGTCGGCTTCGCATCCTGCGGGTTGTCGGTGGTGATAGCCCAGACACCCGCGCGGCCATCCCACCAGGTGTACGCCTGGGCCCAGAACAGCCACATGCGACCCTCGGGATCAATCCAGATCGCTTCATCAAACGCCCGCACCGGAGGCGTCGGAGCGATCACCAGCACCGGCTTGCTCCAGGTGCGGCCATCATCCTCACTGGTTGCCAGCACCACATAGTTCTCCGGCCCTTCATCGGTGCCGCCGGCGTACCACGTCGCCCACAAGCGCCCGTTCGATGCCCGCTCGATGCCCGGCACGCATTCAAACTCGCGCGTCTTTGAACCGTATTGATCAACCGGCGGATCCAGCAACACCGTCGCAGGCTGCAGCGCAAGATCCACGAAATCATCGGCCCGGACCGCCATCCTCCAAAATGACAGGACTGACACCAGGGCCACGATAAGAACATGCTGTAACACGTTGAAATCCTCGATCCCCCGGTGCGAATTCAGGAGCGGGATTCTGCTCGCCTGCATCAATGACCTACACACCCAAACGTCCGACATAGAAAACAAGCCGGCTGCTCATCACGTCCTGCTCGGTGAACACCGCCACGAATGTCATTAGGGCCATCGGTCACGTACGATTCTATATCGACGCACCATCCCCAAAACATAACCCCTTGCCGGGCAAGGGGTTTGTCAAGTGGGCCGTACAGGACTCGAACCTGTGACCTCATCCATGTCAAGGATGCGCGCTAGCCAACTGCGCCAACGGCCCGCATTCGCCGCACTCCGCCGGTGGGCCGACAGTCGTCCGCCTGGTGCGGGTGGCGATCGGCCATGCGAAGGATCATTCAGATTAGCAATTTGAATGGCTGCTGTCGAACGCCTCCGGCCACAGAAGGCCGGCCGCAAGGCGCAGTTTTCAGTTGGTCAGACCCACAGCGACAGCAGGATCATGGCCACAGCGGTGAACGTCACCAGCAGACCGACATACCCCACGGTGTTACGCCATTCTTCATCCAGCCGGGTCAGCGGAGCGTTGATTACCGCACAGGCCAGGCGCAGCGCGCGCTCCAATTGCCGCCATCGACCTGGCTTCTGCGATGGAGCTTTCGCTTTCGATTTAGTCGGCTTGCCCCTTGCTGCGGGCGGCGCAGATGGAACCTGTTCCTGCTGATCGGTTTCATCCAACTCCGCGGCCACATCTGCGGAAGTCGCACCTTCGACAGCAGCCACGTCGCTGGCGGATCGTGAATCAACGAATGACGAGGCTGCTTCAGTGCGCGGCGCGATCACTTCGTCCGGCGACTCAAACTCGCCCGACACCGCATCGTCAGCCGACTCAGCCAACAGCCGATCCAATTCCGCCATGCCCGCATCTTCGGAGTCGGCGGCATCTTGAGCGGCCGCATGATCGTTGGCCTTTACGGCGTCAGATAACTCGGCGGCAAATTCGTGACTTGCCACATCTTCCGGGCTTTCAAACGACCCGGCCAGGTCCTCCTGCACCGCTGGCTCCGGCTGAGCTGCCGCCACCTCTGCCGCTGCCTGTGACAGCGCTTCGGTGGCTGCAGCCGCCTGATTCTGGGCCGACTGTTCCGCGGTGCTCGCGGTCGGCTGATCTTTCTCCTCCGCCGCCCCTTGTTGTGCCGCGGCTGCCGCAGCCAGCATTGAATCCACTTGATCAGCTAAATCGTCGCCTTCGGTCTGCTCGGCCGCGACCTGGTCAGACGCATGGGCAGCGACATCAATCGCCTCGTCCACCTGACGATCGATCAGATCGTCCAGATCATCGCCTGCGGCCTTGGGCTGCGGCACAGTGCCCGGCTCGGCCAACTCGATCTGTGACAGCAGCGCGTTCAGTCGCTGATCCAGCAGCATCGCGCTTTCGTCAGGTTTGTCAGGCTGCTGCGTCACGCAGGCTCCAGCTCCGTGCTCGCGCCCGGCGGCGCGGGGCGGTCGATATAAACCCTACATCCCGTTTCATCGTCCCCTTCCAGTCCTCACTGTAGCGCCGACGCTTCCTCCGCCACGTCTTTATTCGCTCTTTTGCCTGTTTTCCCCGGCCGTTACTATTTATACTTTTCACATGACACCCAGCCCGTTGTCATCCCGGCCGCCGCGGTTTTATTGTCCCCAATTGCCGCACCCGCGGCTATCGGACCGTTTTTGCAGCCTTGATGCCCAGGAATCCCGCCACGCCCGAAAAGTCCTGCGCCTCGAGGTCGGCGACCCCGTGGAACTGTTCGACGGCCGCGGCGGCCTGGCACACGCCACCATCGAAGAATTCGACAGCTCGACCACCCTCTGCCACGTCGTGTCAGTCGAATCGCTGGATAAACCCCGCCCTTACATCACCGTGGCCACCGCCGTGCCCAAAGGCCCCCGGGCTGATGACATGATCAATCAGCTCTCACAGGTCGGCGCCGATCGGGTGATTCCACTGCGCTGCGAACGCAGCATTGTCGAGCCGCGCATCGGCAAGCTCGATCGCTTCGAGCGGCAGGCGGTGGAGTCGGCCAAGCAGTCGGGACGTTTGTTCTTCATGGCGATTGACGAACCGCGCGATTTCGCCGATGTGCTGACCGAGCCGCGCGACTTGGCACTGATCGCCACCCCTGGAAGTGCCCCCGCCCCCGGAAATGCAAGTCAGATCAACAGCGACCTGGAAAAGAGGCTGCGCGTCCCCGAAGGCGTGGGCCGCATTCTTCTGCTGATCGGCCCCGAAGGCGGCTGGTCCGATGATGAGCTTCGCCATGCTGTCTCCGCCGGTTTTCACGCCTGGTCATTTTCGCCCAATGTCCTGCGCATCGAGACTGCGGCCACCGTGGCCGTCGCATTGCTGCGCTACCTGTGCATGTAACGCCGCTGCGCGGGACATTGACTCCGTTCACTGGCGTTCGACGTCGGGCAGGACGTTTTGCTGCTGCAACTGCGGAGTGGTCGGCTCGACGAAGCCGGGCGGGGCTGGGAATGCACGGTTGAAGTCGATCTGCTGCTGATCGCACTGCTGACGCAGGTCGGGGCGAATCAGCAGGTAGGTGTCGAGTTGAAGGGTGATGGGGGTGTTCTGCCAGATACGGATGCGATCGGGAATGCTGAGCATGGGTGAAGACATGATGGCGACATAGCTCTGGTTGAAAGTGTCGCGCCAGGTATCGGGCAGGGAAAGGCGGCCGCGTTCGGTGAGCAGGTTGGAATAGCCGCGTTTCTCCTGGTAACGGTCGTAGGCCAGGCGGCCGAGGTTGATGTAGCGGTCAAAGACGTCGGCGCGGTTGTTGAGCAGGCCGCGCAACATCGCCTGCTGCACCATGCCCTGGATGAAGGCCTGGGCCACTTCCTGCAAATCCCAGTCGTTGGACATCTCGGTCAGCACCATGTCCTCGAGGGTGTCACGGTAGCGTTTGTTGAATTGGTTGGCGGGGGTGTCAGCGTAAAGATCGCGTGCCTTGGTGAAGTAGTGGCGGGCCTCTTCCATATCGCCGTAAAGATAGGCGTAGAGCATGGCGCGAAGGAGGAAGTTTTCGTGGCCACTGGCAAAGGCATCACCGGCATCGACATCGACACCGTGGGCCGATTCGATCTGGCGCTTGCGGGCGATGTCCCATGCCTCATCGTAAGCGGGGATGAAGCGGGGATCGGGCAGCAGATCGAGGCGGCCGGTGGTCGGGTCGTACTCGACCATGCCGTCTGTGGTCATCATCTGCATGGCATGGATCACGCCGCGATCCGTGTTGAGCACGTCGATCTTGGAATCATCGCGCAGTTCGCCGGCCATCTGGGCGCCGAGGTAGCCGAAGTAGGCGGCATGGGCCCCCGGGTGCCGCCAGTCGAGCGGGCCGAACAGGTCCATCAACTCGTACATTTTCCGCGGCTGCATGTGATAGTCTTCGATCAGCGCCTTGGCTCGCCAGAAGGGCAGCAACGTGTCGAGCATGGGGCGCAGTCTGGGATCGGTGACGATGTCGAGCGCGGCCGCATCGAGCGGTGGAATGGCGGGCGCGCCGGGAGGCGGGTGTTTGAGTTGACTCAGGTCGCTGATGTACGGCTCGAGTGCAAGGAACTGGCCGATGCGGCGAAGATCTTTGGCGTTCAACGCCAGCCCGGCATCACGCATGGCGCTGATCAACGGTGCGATTTCGGGATGGTCGTGTTCGAAGCGGGTGACCGGCTCGACCGTGCGCTGGGCAGAAAAATACTCATCCGCGGCATCGGCGATGAGCTTGAAGGCGGCCGTGGCCTGATAGACCGGGCGGTCGTACTGGTTCTTTTCATCATCGACCTTGCCCAGAGACGGCGCGCCCATCAGGTCGTTCCATTCCTGGGCCCACATGGTTTTGTAGTACCAGTGGGCGTCGTCGGAGGTTTTGCCCAGCTTAAAGAACAGGCACCAGGCCAACTCCTTGTAGATCAGCACGGAGCGCGGGTTGTAAACCAACCCTTCATCGCGCAGCAGGCGAATGCCCTTGTTCACCCAGTCCCAACGCTCCTGGGGCGTGTACGTTTCCACGGAGATGTTGAAGGCCAGGTTCCAGGCATGGAAGACCCAGACGGCGGGGAAGCGCGGCTGAAGATCGGTGATCAGACGCGCCAGGGTGTTGGCCTCGAAGAACTTGCCCTCGCGCTTGAGCATTTCAGCGCGGTACCAGAGGGCGTCCACAGCGATGCCGCGCAGGCTGCCCAGGGCTGGCAACAGCGCGTACTTGGGCGGCAGCGGGGTGTCGGCCTTCATGTCAAAGGAAAGCTGCAGATCGCGGCGCTGGCGATTGATCACCGGCGACAGCACCGCCGAAGCCGCGATCGCCGCAACGATCAGAAGCAGACAAACCAACTGGATGACGCGGTCTTTACTCAAGTCTCAACTCTCAAGTCTCAAACCTCAAGCCTCAAGCCTCAAGCCTCAAGCCTTCCCTCACACCTGCACCCGGGCCAGTTCACGAGCACGGAAAATCAACCAGGCGACGATGCCGGTGGCGCCGGTCCAGATGACGCCCAGCCACAGGGCGGCCCGGCCCACCAGGTGAAACGGCAGGTGCAGGCCGTAGGCGATCGACTGCGTGGGCGAAAACTCGCTGAAACCGGGCACCAGTTTCATGAAGCTGCTGCCGATGAGCGCCACGATGAGTTTGAACGCATTCCAGAACTCGCCCTTTTGCAGGAAATCGATGAAGCCGCGTGGGATGAACATGAGCCGATCCCACAGGGGCACCGTCGCCTTGGGGAATGCGGCGTAATCGGACAGCGATTGATTGAGGAAACTGCTTCCGCTGGCAGCGACGCAGATGAGCGTGGCCAGCAGCGCCGCGACGGGGAAGCCCAGGAAGGTGCCGGTGGCCAGGGCCAGCATGCCCAGGAAGCAGAGGCGCAGCCACAGCAGGATCATGGCCCGCGTGAGATTGGCTTCAAATGAGTCAACCCGATAGAGCAGTTGCAATCCGTCGGTGGTGTTGAAGTTGATGGTCGTCGCCGAGCCGCCATCGATCTGCTCGCGCGGGGGGTTGTAGATTTCGATCGACAGGTCGCCCTTGTCGTCGATCAGCTCGGTGGGCACTTCGATGACGTGATACTTGCCGTCACCGATTTTGCGGGTCATCACCCGGTCGTTGCGGTTGTTGAAGCGCAGGGCCAAATAAACCACGTCTTCCTTGGGTACGCCGGCCGACTTGGGTTTGAGACGAAACTGCACGGTCTGTGCGTTTTGTCTGGCTGGGGTCAAACCGCGGAAAACATAGGTTTGGGAAGAACGCGGACTGACAGCGAACCAGGCGGTAATCACCTGTTTCTGAATGGCGTCGCGGGCCTCGTTGCGCAGGGCGCTCTCAGCCTCACCGGGCTGACCGTACAACTGCGGTTCCTGCTGACGCAGCGTTGCGAGGCGCTCGGAGAAAGCCTGTGACAACTGGGCGGGATCCTGCGGGCGCGGCGAAACAACCTGCCGGGCCACCAGCACCTGCTCGTGCAGCTCGCGGGCATCTTCCGGCATCGTCGCCGGCTGCTGGGCCAGCAGCATGGTGAAGGTGTAGATGGCCACCCCACACACCGCCACCAGCAGCGCGTTGAGCACCGCCATACCCAGCCACTTGCCCAGCAGATACTGCCCACGAGATACCGGCTTGCTCATGGTCAGAAAAATCTGCCGCTGTTCCAGTTCGCGGGTGATGGTGGTCACCGCCACGACAATCGTCAGCAGGCTCAACAACGTGGTGATGCCGATCAGCGAGTAGGTCAGGAATTGCTGCACGCGATAAGTCAGCCGCTCGGTCGGGTCGATCAGCAATGGGATGCAGGGCACCAGGATGAACAGCATCACCAGAAGCACGGCCACGGCCTTGAGCCGCACCGCCTCGTCGAGCAGCGTGCGGGCCACACCCAGCACGGGCCAGCCGCCCGAGAGCAGACGCCGCGCCAGTTGCAGGGCCAGGTAGAAGCCGATGGACATGGCCCAGACGCCGACGGTCGTGATCGTCAAGGCGTTACGCTCAAAGACAATGAAGATGTTGCACAGCAGCGCCGCCGTCGCGGTGCCCGCCACCACCACACCGATGCGTCCGGCCACCGGATGACTGCGCCATCGCCACAGCCCCATCGCCAGCCATGCCGCGGCCAGCAGGTCGAACGTGCCGTTGACCCATATCGCCGCCAGGCGCTGATCCGTCAGCCACAGCCAGGCGCTGATGGCGCCGCCGGCCACCAGCAGGCTCAACATCACGATCCACCATGTCAGAGGGCGTGGCTGCATGTTGTAAGTCAATGACAAATGACGATGGCTTCCGTCGCCAAATTCGAATGACGAAATTCAAAATTCGAAACAATGACGAATAACGAATGACGAATGACGAATGAAACAAGTTTCGTCATTTGGGCATTCGTCATTAATTCGTCATTCGAATTTCGTCATTCACCCTTGTCCTTCCTTTTTTCCTTGTCAGATTTCAGCAGCGAATCCAGCAGGGAGCGATCGACCTGCTCCTGCTTGTGGGGCTGCTCTGATTCGCTGCGCGGGCTTTTGGCCCAGTCGGGCAGTTCCACCTGATCGCTGCGCACCACTTCCTCGGGCGGCTGATGAGCCAGTTCGCGCTCGATGGTGGTCCGGGCATCGGGCTTCTTCTGCGACACGCCCATCTCCGCCATCAGTCGATCGAGCTGCTCCAGGTTGGCATCCAGGTCGGGTTCCGCGGCCGGCGGTTGCTGCTTTCCGGGAGCGGGGACCGGGTTCACAGAACCCGGCTCTGTCCGAGCCGGACTCTGTGAGTCCGGTCTTCCGTGGGCGGGAGAACCAGGCAACGGGCGTTGCCGGGCTTTACTTCCGGCGGGTGTGGTCAACTGGTCGATCAGCTCCTGCGCGCTGACATCTTCGGGCATGTGCGCCGCCGACGCGGTCAGGAACTCCGCTAGTTTGCCGCCGCTGCGGGCGCCGCTGAAAGTCGCGCCCTCGGACTGGGCCTGATGCACGATGTCCAGGAACAGTTGTTCGAGCTTCTGCCGCGGACTGTCCACGCGCTCAATCGCTCGGCCGTGCCTGGCCAGCACCTGCTCGATCTCCTGCACCACGGCCGGCTCGAGCGTGGACGTCTGGATGGTGGTCATGTCCTGTCGCACCAGCAACTGATCGACCGTGCCTTCCTTGCGCACCTTGCCGCCGAACATGATCGCCACGCGGTGACAGACATCCTCGACGTCGGCCAGCAGGTGCGAGCAGAGCAGCACGGTCTTGCCGCGCTGGGCCAATTCGCTGATCAGGTCTTTAATTTGTCGCGTGCCGATGGGGTCGAGCCCCGAGGTCGGCTCATCGAGGATCAGCAACTGCGGGTCGTTGATCAGCGCCTGGGCCAGGCCGATGCGGCGGGCCATGCCCTTGGAGTATTCGCCGACGGGCCGGCGCGCCACGTGTTCGAGGCCGACCCAGTGCAGCAGTTGCTCGATGCGGCGACGGCGCTGGGCGCGGTTCTGATGGAAGAGGCGGCCGTAGTATTCGAGCGTTTCCTGGGCGTTGAGGAACTGATAGAGATAGGACTCTTCGGGCAGATAGCCGATGTCCTGCTTGATGCTCACCTCGCGGGGATGGCGGCCGAATACGGCGATGCGGCCGGAGGTCGGGTGCAGCAGGCCGAGGATCATTTTGATGGTGGTCGATTTGCCCGAGCCGTTGGGGCCGAGCAGCCCGAATACCTCGCCGCGGTTAACTTCCAGGTCAATGTGATCGACAGCCACCACGCGATTGCGCAGCCAGAAGTCCTTGAAGACCTTGGTCAGGTCCGCGCACTTGATGATGGTGTCGGTGGTGGGGTTGTTCTGCGGCATGACAAATCCAATACCTACGGTGAGCACCGGGGCGTCACAGCTTGATCTTATTGCGACGGCTTCGTGGCGCGTTCGAGTTCCTTCTTTTCTCTCTCGCGTCGGACGTTGGGATCGCGGTTGGTGACCAGGTAGAGCTTGCCATCAGCGTAGAAAGTCTCAACGTCGCCGGTGAAGATTTCTTTCTTGGCCTGCTGCCAGAGCCGGGCTCGCACGAGGGCGGGATTCTGGCGGTACAGATCGAGCAGGCTGGTGAAGCTGCGGGCTTCGGAGCGGATCTGCTCGACGACCTGGGTCTTGTAGGCGCGGGCCTCGTTGATGATGCGGGCTGCGTTGCCGCCGATGGACTTGCCCTGGATCTGGAAGCTGTCGAAGGCGCGGTCCAGCACCTGCTCGATGTCAGCAGCGGCCTGGGTTTCGCCCGCGATGTGATGATATTCGTAAGTCTGGATCAGCTTGAACAGCTCCTGGTTGGCTTCACCAGCGGCGGCGTTAAGCGTGGTAGTGCGCTCTTTCTCAGCATCGTTGACCTTCTGGGCCCGTTCGCTCTCAGCGTTGATCACCGCATAGTAGGCCGGGCGCACGCTCATGGGCATGGTCGGATCATCGATGGTGATGCCGCCCTCGATGGGGATGGTGATGCCGGACTGCTGGGCATCGAGCACCTGCTGCGCGTAAGCGATGGCCAGGTTGTCAACCGCCTTCTTCTTGAGCACGTCGTCGGCGGTGGTCTGCGCCACGGCGAATATCACGGCCTCCTGCACCGCGGCCCGCACCAGTTGCTCGGCGCCGGCCAGGGAGTTGTAGGGCTGGCCTGCAAACATCGGATCCCGCGCGTCTGCTTCACCCACGTTGGTGATGAAGGCCACCGGATCACTGATTCTATAGGTGACTTTGAAGCGGGCGTGGATGATGTTGGCGTCGCCGGTGATCAGGAAGCCGTCCCTCTCGGGATCCAGTTCACGGCTGGAGTAATTGGCCGCCAGTTCCTCGACCGTCTTGCCGGCATCGGCCGGATTGAGATCGAACCAGAAGGAGCGATCGATGGCGAGATTCTGCAGGTTGGTGGGCAGGTAGATCTTCTGCTCGATGGGGTAAGGCCAGCCGAAGTGCCAGCCGGTGCCATACACCTGACCGCCGCCATCGCCGATGATCCTGCCGAACTGAAGGCGCACTGCCACCTGGTTGGCCTCCACACGGAAGATACCGGTGAAGCAGTAGGCGATCAGCAGGCAGGCCATGATGACCTTGAGGATCATGAAGCTGACGCGCAGGGCGTCGGACAGCGACTGCTGGGCCGGATCGAGCGCGTCGATGGAAGCGTGATCGTCGTGGTCATGGTGGTGGTGACCATGGCCGTGATCGTGGCTGTGAATGAACGGATTCTGGGGTTGGTTCTGGCTCATGGTGTCACTGTGCCGCCTCGGGCTGCTCCGTCAGGGGTTTGAGGAACCAGAGCTGGTTGGCATCGAGGATGAAAGTCGTGTTGTGGCTGAGGATGTCCTTGAGCGTTTCGATCTGGTGCAGATAAATGGCGAACGGCTCATCCTGGCGGAACTGGGAGAAGTACTGCTCGGCCTCGCGGTCGCCCTCGTCACGAATGGCCTGGGCTCGGCGATCGGCGAAGGCGATGATGATGTCGCGCGTGCTCTTGGCTCGCTCGCGGATGCGGCCGGCCTCGGCTTCACCTTCACTGCGGGCCTGCTCAGCCAGTCGCTCGCGATGTTTGCGCATGGCGTCGAACACCGTGCTGGTGATGGAAGATGACAGCAGAATCGAACGCACGCCCACGTGCTCGATATGAATGCCCAGGTTGTGGCTGGCCAGTTCCTGGCGCAGGGCTTCGGTGCAGGCTTGCTCAAAGTCAGCCAGTTTCAACTGCTTCTGATCGGTGTTGACGAACTGACGGAATTCGTACTGCGGCACCAGGTTCGTCAGCTTGCGCAGCCACGGCCGCATGGTGTTCTCAGCCGTGCGGATGTCGCGGTTGTTCACGTAGAAGTCCAGGGCGTTGTCGATCTTCCAGGTCACGTACAGCTTGACGATGATGGCCTTGCTATCGGCGGTCAACGCCTCGGCCGCTTCACTATCGAGCAACTGTAACTTCCGGGGGTAGGTGTAAACCGTCTGCACCGGCCAGGGCCAGCGGAACCTGAATCCGGGCTCGTCGATCAGGTCTTTTTCGCCCGCCTTCTCGAAGGTGGCTCGCACGGCGACCTGGTCGTAGCGCACCTGGAAGCTGATGGCCTTGATCGCCAGCACGCCTACCACCACCACGCCAATGAGTAATGCCAATTGGTTTTTCATCGTTGCGTTTCCTGAAAATCGAAACCGCGCGGCCTTTCCCGCGCCTTGTCTGTTGCGTTCACTGTCCGCTGTCGAACACGCCGAGGTTGACCGTCTGATCCTCCAGTTGCAGCCGCACCGTGGCTTCTTCCGCATCGGGCGTGGTCAGCACGATCTTGCGCCCGTTCTGCATGCTTTGGCGCAGGGCGTTGAGGTATTCACGGGTGCGATAGTAGCGCGGGGCCTGCTGGTAGAGCGGCATCTTGGCCAGCGTGCGCATGGCGCGGGCGCGCTCGCCCATGGCGTGCTGCCAGCGATAGGCCCGGGCCTGGTAGATCAGCCCCACCGCTTCGCCGCCGGCTTCGTCCATCAGCTTCTCGATGTCCGCCTGCTGCTGGGCCAGAGCATCGGAGAGCCTGGAGGCCTCGGCCGCGTCGTAGTTGTTGGCCGAGCGCACCGCATTGAGGCGGGTCAGCAGACTGTCCGCTTCACGGATCGCATCGGCGACCTTCATCGCCATTTGGCGCGAGCCGGCCACCTGCGTCAGCGTGGTCACCGCGTCCTTCTCAGCATCCTCGATGGCTGCCTGCTTCTGGATATCAGCATCAATCTGCTTCAGGAACGCCTTAGCCACGTCGCCTTCCTGCGGCGGGTGCAGCGAGGTGATCGCCGCGGTCAGCACCTCCAGGCCCAGCTTCTCGGCCGCGGGCTTCAACTGCTTGACCATCATGCCGTCAGCATCCACACGCGACATCGACAGCAGGTTGTCGGTGTTGTGCGTGGCGAAAAATTCGGTCACCACCCGCTCCGCCTGGCGCTGCAGCAGTTGCTCGGGTTTCTCGGCCGTGCCGTCACCGCGCACGTATTGCTCCAGGTCATTGATGCGGTACTGGATCGTCACCCGGGCCCCGATCTGACCGGCCGCGATCGCTCCGGCCCCCCCGGAAGTTGTTTGATCCGGACTGGCGGCCGCATGTTCACCTTCCGGGGGCAATCCCTGCTCGATCGGCTCAGGCGTGACGAAGAATGTCTTTTCCTCGCCGGCGTGCTGATTGGTCCACAGGATGGCCACATCGGGCTTCAACTCCTGCAACTCGCCGGTCGCCACGTCGATCGACTGCACCTTGTACACGTCGTACTTCTCCACGCGATCGATCGGCCAGGGCAGCTTGAAGTGCGCTCCCGGCGGCTGCACACTCTCAAATGCGCCGAAGCGGGTGATCACCGCGTTCTGGTGCGGCCCCACGATCACCAGGCTCGACAGCCCCACCAGCACCAGCACGCCCAGTACGATCAGCGGCGTGATGGCCTTGCTCAGCAGGCGATAGAACCACGACGCGCTGATCTCGAAGCCGAACTGATAGTTGATCGTCTCGCCGATGATCTTGCCGATCGACTCAGGCCGGGTCAGCCAGCCCAGCAGGCGTGATTCAAAGGCCGGCTTGGGCGCTTCGCCCGGCTTGCGCGGCCGATACATCCCGAAGGTGAACGACAGCACGATTTCGATGCCCAACAGCACCATCATGGCGGGGATCACCACCGCCGCCCACACAAAGCCGTCGTTGGTCGAGCCGAGGTAGGCATACGCCGCCGCGGCCACCAGCAGCATCGCCACCACGGCGCAGCCCATCAGGTAACCGGCTCCACCGCGCAGCGGCTGCCAGGCTCTGACCTTCGTCATACCCGCCACGTAGCGCGCCACCAGGAACGCCACGAACGCCACCGCCACGCCCACCACCGTCAGCACCGCCATGTTGCGGTTGACGCCAATGGCATTAACCTGAAGCGACTGATCCTGCAGCGCCTTGTACGCCCGCCACAGATAGATGCCGCCCACGGTCAGCAGGTAGGCCGCCACACCCAGGCTCACGATGTTCAACCACCACTTGACGAGGTTGGCCAGGCGTTTGCGGGCGTAGCGCAGTTGCTCGCCGGCCTCGTTGAAGATCGCAGCCGATCGGGCGTCGGCCTCAGCCAGTTGCTCGGCCTCCAGGGCCTCGACGCGCTCCTGCTTCTGCTGATGGAACAGGATGGCCAGGATGATCCAGATGGGCACGCCGCCGAGAAAGTGCAAGGCCGCGGCGTGCAGGGCCGGCGACTGGGAATACAGTCCCAGCAGCCCCATCACCACCGTCAGCACCACCTGCGTCAGCAGACCCGCCAGGGCCGCGGTCATCGCTCGTTGATACGTTGTCTGGTCTTCACTCATGCGGAGGCCTCAGGAAAAGTGAAAAGCGAGAAGTGAAAAAGGGAAAAAGGGAAAAGACCTCCGGCCGCGACCAGGAGCCGTTGTGGGCTTTTCACTTTCCGCTTTTCACTTTCACTGGTGTATGATAATCCATCATGCTCAGGCAATTGACCACCATCGCCCGTAACACGTTCGTCGAGTCCATTCGTCAGCCGATCTTCAGCGTGCTGGTCCTGCTGGGGGCGCTGATGCTCGTGCTCAACGTCATGCTCAGCGCCTACTCCATGGAGGTGTCCGGGCCCGGCGATGACAAAATGCTGCTGGACATGGGCCTGAGCACCATCGCCCTGATCGGCCTGCTGCTGGCGGCTTTCACCGCCACCGGCGTGATCAGCCGCGAGATCGAAAACAAGACTGTGCTCACCGTCGTCAGCAAGCCGGTCAACCGCCCCGTCTTCGTGCTGGGCAAATTCGTCGGCGTGGGCGCGGCTATCATGCTCAGTTGCTACATCCTCAGTCTCATTCTGCTTTTGACCGTGCGCCATGAAGTGATGAGCACCGCCAGCGATCGTCTCGACGGCCCGGTCATCAGCTTCGGTTTCGGGGCAGGCGTGCTGTCGTTGATCCTGGCGACCTGGGGCAACTACTACCTTCGCCGCGTGTTCACTTCGACCTTCATCGTAACGCTGGCGATCACCGAAACGCTGGCCTTCGCCGGCGTGCTGGTGCTGGGCAAAGGCTGGGTGCTGCAGACGCCCTGGCACGAGTTTGTCATCAACGACGGCCGCATGGCTCAGATCGCCATCGGCCTGATCATGGTGCATGAAGCCGTGCTGCTGCTGGCTGCGGCTGCGGTGGCTGCGTCCACGCGATTGGGCCAGGTGATGACGTTGATGGTCTGCGTCGGCCTGTTCGCGCTGGGATTGATCACCCAGTCGCTGGCCCAGTACGTCAATTACAAGCTTTCGCTGCCGCACGATCTGGGCGTGGCCGCCAGCTTCAGCGCCATCTGGCAGACCGACCTGGGCACGCCCGTGCGGCTGGTTTACAGCGCCGCCCAGGCGATGTACATGGTCTTTCCCAACCTGCAATTCCTCTGGCCGGCCGACGCCATCACGCAGGACAACCCGTTCACCACGGGCTACGTCCTGAACGTCTCGGCCTACGCGGCCTTGCAGTTGACCGCCATCCTCGCTGTCGCCATCGCCCTGTTCCAGAAGCGCGAAGTGGGATGAATTGAACCGCAGAGGCGCAGAGGGCGCGGAGGAAGGCAATGAAGAAGAGAAGGAAACCAGGAACCCATGAATGATGGGATTCAGTGTTCCTTCCTGTATTCCTGGCTTCCTTCTAGGCCCTGTCGGGAAACTGAAGGTGGAGCGGGCGTCTCGCCCGCTGGCGGCCGAGACGGCCACCCCACTGGAACATAACCTTGTTTTCCGACGGAGCCTAAATCCGAGCTGCTTTTGCATTCCTCTGCGTCCTCTGCGCCTCTGCGGTTAAATGCCATTACGCGATAGCGGGCTTGGCCCGCTGGAGCGTGGCTTCCATCGCCTCGTGCTCGGCCTGCTCGATCTCCTCGCCGCTGCGCACCAGGCGGGCGCTGTTGAACACCACCACCAGCGTGCTGACCACGTGCAGCAGGGCCGCCACGATCGGGGCCACGTAGCCGGCCGCGGCCAGCGAGATCACCAGGATGATGAACGCCACCGCGAAGATCATGTTCTGCTTGATCACGTTGGAGGTCAGCCGCGACAGGCGGATGATGAAGGGGATGCGGTTGAGGTTGTTGTTCATCAGGGCGATGGTGGCCGAGTGAATCGCCACGTCGCTGCCGGCGGCGCCCATGGCGATGGAGATGTCACCGGCCTTGAGGGCAGGCGCGTCGTTGACACCGTCGCCGATCACCGCCACGCGATGGCCGCGTGCTTTCAGTTCGCCCACCATCTCCAGCTTCTGGGCTGGCAGCACCTGGGCCCGATATTCGGTGTGCATCTGAGCGGCGACGCGCTTGGCCACCGACTCGCGGTCGCCGGTGACGATGATCAATCGCTTGAGGCCCTGCTGGCGCAGCTCATCCATGGCCGCGGCGGCTTCGGGGCGGGTGTTGTCCGCCAGGCCGATCCAGCCCAGCAGCACGTTGTTGCGGGTTACGAACAGCGTCGAGAGGCCGTCGGCCTCGCTGGACATCAAGGTATCCTCGATGGCAGCCTTGGTTTCCGGATCGACGCCCTGCTCGATCACCCACTGGCCGCGGCCGACACGCACAACATTGTCGCCCACGCGGGCACTGACGCCCTTGCCGGCCTGCTCGGTGAAATCCGTGGTTTGCGCCGGCTTCATCCGCGCCTGACGCGCCACGTTAACCACCGCTCTCGCCACCGGGTGCCGCGAGTTCTGCTCCACCGCCGCCGCGGCCGCCAGCAGGTCGGCGCCTTCGACGCCGCTCTTGGGCGCTAGGCGAGTAACCTGCAGTTCGCCGGTGGTCAGCGTGCCGGTCTTGTCGAACACCATGGCGGTGACGTTGCGGGCCGACTCCAGGTCGATCACGCTCTTGACGTAAACGCCTAAGCGCGACGCGGCACTGATGGCAGCGACCATCGCCGTCGGCGTGGCCAGGATCAGCGGACAGGGACAGGCGATCACCAGCATGGCGATGGCCCGCTGCGTGGCGGCATCGCGCTCGCCGGACTGGCTGGTGAAGAACCACACAATGCCCACGAGCATCAGCACCGTCGGCGTGTACCAGCCGGCATAGCGGTCGATCATGCGCATGATGGGAATGCGCGTTGATTCAGCCTGGATGATCAGGTCTTTGACCTTGCCCAGCGTGGTGTCTTCGCCGGCCTTGGTCACCTGGACGTCCATGACGCCGGTGACGTTGATGGTGCCGCCGAAGACATCGTCGCCGACGTTTTTATCGACGGGCAGCGATTCGCCGGTGATATTGGCCTGATTGACGGTGGACTGGCCCGAGATGATGCGGCCGTCCGCGGGGATGTTGTCGCCGGGACGCACGCGGACGACATCGCCGGGTTTGAGATGTCGGGCTTCAGTTTCGACTTCGCTGCCGTTCTCCAGCTTGTTGGCGCGGGTGGGCGTGATGCGGACCAGGGCTTCGATGTGGGCTTGAGCGCCCAATGCAGTGCGGTTTTCGATCAGCACGGAGAGGATCATGAAGAAAGCGATGACGCCGGCTTCGAGATATTCGCCGAAGACGAAAGCCGCGAACACCGCCAGAGCCACCAGCTCGTTCATGTGCATGTGGCCGGCCCACAGATCCTTGATCGCCACGATCACCAGCGGTGCCCCCAGCAGGATGGCGGCCGCAGCGGCGAGCATGGCGCTGTTGTGCGGTGAATCGAATGTCAGCTTGGCCACCAGGGCGCAGATCAGCAGCACGCCGCCAAAGAGCGTGGCCATGATTTCAAGACTGACGCGGCCGGTCTGAGCCTCGAGTTGTAATTCACTCTTCACAAAATCGTGAGCCATGGGCAGCGAGCCTCCTTGGCGCAGACGGCAACCAGAGCGTCCGCGGACTGACTAGTTACGCCGGGGCGGCCCAGCGGTTCACGGAAGAAGGAAAATAGAGCCGCAGAAAGCAGATATGTCAACTCGGGGGGTGGTGGAGGAAGACAAGGGGACAAGGCGACAAGGTGATTGCGCGCAGGACGCCTGCGGCCTAAGTCCCCTTGTCCCCTTGTCTCCTTGATTCCTTGCCTGTTTCGCAGTCCCTCTGGGGTCCGAATTAGTCGTAAGCAAATGTTCAACAGGAGCTTAAGAATCATAAGCCGCTCTCCGCAAGCGGTCGTTGATGGCGCGACCCAGTCCCTGCTCCGGCACCAGGATGGCCTCGATACGGGTCAGGTCCGCCTCATCCAGTCGCCGCATCGCCGCGAACAAGTTCGCTGCCGCCTCCACCAGATCGCCGGCGGTCGCCAAACGCTCGATCACTGTGTAGCCGACCGGGCTCTGATCCAGACTCAACGCGCCAACTCGTTGGCCTGTCGCAGGTTGTTCGAACCGCTCGACCAGAACCAGCGGCGTGCGGGGGGCATAGTGCCTGCTCAACATGCCGGGCGCCCCCGGAACCCCCGGGGTCTGTGGCTGATCGCTGCTGTTGCGCACCTCCAATGGCCGACCCAAGACGTCGCTCAATTGCTCCACAGTAATCGCGCCCAGCCTCAACACGACCGGGTGCTGCTCACCGCAGACCGCCACCACCGTGGACTCGACGCCCCGCCTGCACGGCCCGCCATCCAGTACGGGTACGCTGTTTCCCAGTTCCTGCAGAACATGCTGCGGCCGGGTCGGGCTGATGCCGCCGAAGCGATTGGCACTGGGGGCCGCCAGCACCCCCCCCGCCGCCGCTATAAGCTCTTGCGCCAGCGTATGATCCGGCACGCGCAGGGCCACGGTGGTCAGGCCTGCCGTCACCAGATCATCGATTGCTGCCACTTTCTCCAGCACCAGCGTCAGCGGCCCCGGCCAGAATGACTCCGCCAACCGATACGCCAGCGGCGGAACGTCCGCGGCCAGTTCGAACGCCTGCCGCATGCTGGCGGCATGTACGATCAGCGGATCAAATCGCGGCCGACCTTTCAGTTTGAACACCTTGGCCACGGCCGGCAGGTTCATCGCCAAGGCCGCCAGCCCGTAAACCGTCTCCGTGGGCATGGCCACCACCTGCCCGCCTCGCAGCAGTTCGGCCGCTTCTTCGAGCTGGGTGGGTTTCAGCAGGGGCATGGCACAAGTGTAGCGAAGCTCCAGCCCACGTCTGGCCCGCGTTTTTCCGCCACACTAACCCAAAATTATCTTGCACGGTCCTGCCAGATACTTATAATCGTTCCAGTCGCGGCATTGGTTTGATCTTCCCTGCTGAAGGCAAACCCCGCGACATCATTTCACACCCAGCCGTGTGCTGCGTGTCAGTTGATTGCGCAATGCCCACCACTTTTTGGAGGATTAAGATGCAAACACATGGGAAATACGTAGGTCTTTTACTGGTCGCTGCGCTGTTCGTGACGACCCAGGTCTGGGATGCCTCTGCTCTCACAATCAGTCCCGGACAGGGTGTCACCATCGATCAGGTCGATCTGCGCGGGGGAGCCGATTCGAGCATCGGCCAGATCACCATCGACCGCTCCCTGCTGAACTTGACCACCAGCATGAGCAGCGGCTTCGTCAACGTTTACGACGGCAGCAACTGGGTCGTGCAGAACCTGCCCGTGTTCGATCTGCTTCAGTCCGATGCCAACACCATCTCCACCAACTTCAATTTCACCGGCGCTGCCGACGGGTTGAATATCAGCGGCGCCAGTCTCAGCATTGATTACTCGGCTGCGCCCACCACGTTCTACACCGGCCCCTTGAGCAGTTGGAGCGTGGGCAACGTGGATAACGCCGTGGGTGGTGGAGCCGACCCGGTCAGTGGCTATCGAGCCGGTCCTGACCTGAGCGACGTCATCTTCAATTTCTCCGCTCCCGGACTGGGTGGTCTGGTGTATCAATTCGGGCACCCCAACGTGCAGGCCGCTCGCAACCAGTGCGCTCCAGCCGCCGTGGCCAACAGCCTTACCTGGCTCAAGAACACCCAGGGCCTGGCCGTGCCTGACCCCAACAATCCCGGCATCAGGACCGACAACCCCAACAATACTCTGGTCGGCAAGCTCGAACAGGCCATGAACCGCAACGTCACCAGCCGCACCGTCGGCGATGGCGTCTGGCCACTTGACGGCAAGCTCAAATATCTCAACGACACGGGGCTGGATGCCAATCTCGACGTCAAACACGTCGGCGGCGGCGCCAACAACACCGCAGGCGGTGACGGGGCCGGCGGCACGCTCGACGGCGATGACGACTACACCGCGCATGGCGTGACCTCCGAAGGACAAGGCGCCCTGACCTGGGCATGGATTCAGAACGAACTGGCCAACGGCGAAGACGTTGAACTGGAATTCTATTACGTCAACGGCGGCGCGCACTATGTCGAAGTCACCGGGGCCGGCACCATTCTCGGCGTGCCCTTCATCACCCATGTCTCCGACCAGGCCCAGACCGACGTGGACGCCAACGACAACAAGGGCACCGACAAAGTCCAGTTCGACTTCCTGGTTCTCAAAGCCGGCAAACTGTTCCTGACCAACGAAAATGCCTACGCCCTTCAGGCCATCTCCCAGTCGATCAAGGAAGTTCCCGAACCGGCCACCGCCCTGCTGGCGACCGGCGGACTGCTGATGATGTTGAAGCGGCGACAGCCGCATTGTTGATTGAGCGGCTTCGGCCGCTGTTGAGGCCGTCTGATTGAGGATTTTGGATTGACAATCCAAAATCAAAAATCCTCAATCAAAAATCGCCTCGCCGCGCCGTGACGGATCCGATCGGCCCAGACCCGCCACGCGCGCAGCGAAGCGACACATCAGGAAGGCCAGCGTCGGCAAGGCCCCATAGAGCCGGTAGGCGACGCGCCTGTCAGGCCGCCCCATCGTGTTTCCACTTCCGGGGGGCTTTCTGAACGCTTGGATTCCGGGCACGGGCGGACGTACGTCAAGCCGATGGCGTCGAAG
>JADLFV010000004.1 GCA_020849625.1 Phycisphaeraceae bacterium | reverse complement strand
GAGCGGCGGAGTGTCAAGCCGATGGCGTCGTGGCAGCGCTCACTCACTTCCGCCCAGTCGAGTTCGTGCCGAACGTTTTTTGACGTTCAAACGACCGAGGGTATTGAAGCAATTGAGCCTCGTCCGAAACCGAACGGCCTTCTACCCTTGGGCGCAGCGCAACGTTTGTGCGCGCCGGAGGCGGTTTTGAGGGGGCGAAAAAGTGCGCAAGTGCTTGTACAGACGGCAATAGAAATTTTTTCGCGCGACCTTCAAAAAAATGAGAATCGCTGGCCAGTCTGTGCGCGCCCACGCGGCGGCGGGCGCCCGTGTCAATGCTGTGCGGGGCTTACGTTTTTTATACGAATTCCATTTGCAACTTGTGCATCCATATCTCCCATTAGCCCCGGGCTTTGCTTGGGATACCCTCGGCAGAGCCGGGGGCTAATGGTGAGGATCGCACGAGGATTAAACGTGATCCGTATCAGAACATATTTAAGTTAAATATGTTCTTGTTTTCTGGCCGCCTACCCCCCCCCCTTGGTCCGTAGATGCGTGTAACGGTGGTGAGGACACGGCGGCTGAAATGTGGTTGCTGTAGCACTGCATGTCAATGTGGTGGGCAAGCCGGCGCGGTAAAACTCAAATCCTTGTCGTCGTTAGGTCCGTGATACAGCGCCGACTGCCGACGCTCATTCAAGCTGCAACTTCACGCCGCCCTGTTCAAACGACTTCAAGAGCAGCACCACCTGCACAGCTCCGTTTTCGCTGCGGCCCAGCACCTGCTTGCCCGCGGCTGACACGGCAATCAGTTGCTGATCGCTCTCGGTTGGCAGCGTCAACTGCACGTCGTGATTGCTGCGCAGTTCCCACTGCATCGCACCTGTCCGGCGCAGCACGGCATATGTGGGGATCGCGAATCGGTCGCCCGGTTGCGCCACCCGCACTTCCAGCTCGTCACCCGGATGCAGCTTGCCCGGATCGGCGACCGTGATCAGCCGATTGGCGTTGAAGTTCACCAGCGTCGTCGTGCGCGTCGGGTCGTTTCTCACCACGATCTGCGCTCCGTCGAAGCGGCCAGCTTCCCGCGAGGCGCACAGTTCGTTGGGCCAGACCAGCTCCACCGTGCCGTCGGCGTTGACCTGCTTGACCTGCAGGTGCGTGTCGTTCAACTGCTGCTCACCGAAATCCAGTTGCGTGGTCTTGGCGCCTTCAGCGGATTCGACTGCTTTCAAGAGCAGCACTTCGCTGCTGGTGTAGGGCGTTGTGCGACCGGGCGGGGAGTCGATGCGCACGATCGAACCGGTCTGCGCCAGTTGCAGCGGCAGGGCGGCGTCCACCTCGATGCGGTTGTGCCGCACATCGGGCTTCACGGCAAGGACTTGACCTTGCCACGCTGCGGCCGGCAGTTGCAGACTGAATGCACCCAGCGTCAGCTTCGTGCCGCTGACCAGCGCGGCGTCGGTCACCTGGCCCTGCTGATCGAGCCGGGCGAATCCATAGCGGCCGGTGACGCTGAAGTCTTCAGCGGTCATGCTCGTTTGCGCCGAGTCGGCTGCCAGCACGCGATCGGTTCGGCCGTCGGTTAGCCCAATAAGCAGCGAGGCGACGTCCTGTGGGTTGCCGCCGGCGATCTGCGGCTCAACCCATCGCGCCTCTATGACCGAGAACTTGCCTGGATCGGCCACCTCGGCGATGGCCACGTAGCGCGAGTGCAACTCACCCGTCTGCGGGGCGCGACGACGGGCGATGACCGTGCGGAAAGTCTGGTTCTGCTCCAGCGTGGCGGTGCGGGCGGAGATCAGGCTCTGGCCGTCAGGGTTCAACATCGTCAGCCGCATGTGGCTGCGATTGTCATGCAGTCGCCACTGAGCCTGCCAGGGTTCTTGCGTCGGGGCCTGTTTGATGTCATAGATGAATCCGTAACCATTCTGCGGTTCCGGGTTCCACTGCAGCGTTTTGACATCGCCCGGATCGCCGGGGTCCATCGCCCGAATCTGCGAGCTGCCGACCACGATGCGCTCACCCCAGGCGTGGCCGGGCTGATCGAACGATGCATCGCGCCACTGCGGATTATCCAGGGCCGCCAGCGTCCAGACGTTGTCCACCGCATTTGGTTCAGCGCCGCGCAGCACGAAGTCCTCGGCCGGTGCATCTTCAGCCTGATGCGGCCCGTGCCAGAAGTAATCGTGCATCTTGCCGCCGGTGACGCGGAAAACGTCCAGTGCGTAGAAGTTTTCCTGGTCCACGTGCACCAGCGCCACCGAGCGCTGATACTGGCTGACACCCGCCTCTTTCCATCGTCCGGGGTTGGAAAACTCGATCAACTGCATCGGCCCGATCGGCAGGAAACTCTGCACCGTCGCATCGGTGATGTTGTCTTTTGCCAGACGCACGTTGGGCGGCAGACCCTCGTTGACCACCACCTCGTTGTGCGAGGCAGCCTGCACGCCGAAGCCTTTGTGAGCCGGCACGCCCCAGAAGCGATAGCCGAACTCACCGTTGGCGAGCATGCCGCGGGCGTAGAGCATGATCGCCATCTGATCGTCGTGGGCGTGCGAGGCGTTGGCGCAGCCGCGCATAAACACGCCGCGCTGCGCCTTGTCCTTGCCGTCGCGCAGCAGCACCAGCCGTTTGGCCGGTCGCAGGAATGAGTTATCACCCATCAGGTTGAGCGGCTCGACACCCGGGGCCAGCGGCGGGGGCTGCTTCCATGTCACGCCGGCGCCGTCAGCCATGCCCACCTCATTGAATAGATGAATGCGGGCCGGCGCCGCCCAATACGCCCGCTGAGCCAGCAGCTTCCAGGTCGGGTCCTGCGTCTGGAAGTAAATCCACGTGGCGTATTGACTGATCGATTGCAGATCGCTGGAGCTGAAGCTGAACCCGACCTCCAGATCGCTGTGGTTGTCGCCATAGGAAAGCCTGCGCCCATACATGTTTTGCTCATAGAGCACCTGCAGCGCCAGGGCGCACCAGCGCGGATCATCGGTGATCGCCGGCCGATCCGGCAACAGGCTTCGCCAATGGCCAAGCGACGGCTCACCCTGGTCGCTCCAGAGGATATTGCGCAACATCATGATCATGCGCCCGCCGTAGGATCGGCCGGTGTCGGCATAGGATCCGCTGGTTTCGTAGTAATCGCCGTCGCGGTTGACCGTGTTGTCCAGAAAGGCGTACGTCGCGGCCGCATCGCGGCGGATGGTTTTTTCGTCGCCAAACAGCATGGACGTGATCAGCGACGCGCCGTAGGCGCTCAGGACGTGGTTCTGTAACGAGTCATTGTCGCTGATCTTCCACGGCTCGCAGATCAGCAGCAGGCGATCGCGCATCAGTTGTTCGAGTGTGAAGTTCGGCCGAAAGCGCGATGGCTGCCTGCCCCGCCCGTCGCCCGCCACCAGATCGAAGGCATAAGATGCGATGCACACCCGCGTATTGGCCTGGTTACCCGTGTAGTTGAAGAAAGCGATCATCGATTCGTTCTCGCCCGGCCAGTCCGCGGGTGCGAAGCGCTTGTCCGGATCGCCGATGCGGTCGGCCATCAGGTCCAGCATGAACAGGCAGCGGTCCGCGTAGCGCTCGTCGCCGCTGAGGGCGTACGCCATGGCCAGTGACTGCAGCGAACCGATGGCTTGTCGCGCCATGAACGAATTCCAGATGCCCTTGAAGTAGAACCGCCGCCCGTCGCTGGGCCGGACCCAGCCGTCACCGGGGTCGTAATATTCCTCGCCCGGTTTTTGAATGCCATAGACGTCGCCGGTGTGCGGCGAACGGATCATCCAGGGATGGGCCAGGTCGCACTGTCGGTCTTCCCCGAAGCGCGGCCAGGGCTGATCTGTTTTGGGATCGCCCGCCGAGCCATAGGCATACAGCGCACCCTCCGGCGGCATCATGTCCACGATCTGCTGCTCGCTGCGGCTGACCCATTCGTCCGCGGCGGTGAACCACGCGGCGGCGACAGAGGTGAGCCTCGGGTCGGTCTTGACGAGTTGCCGCATAACACGGATGTCATGGGCGGATTGGATGACGCCGCGGTAGGGCGTGACGGGATTCTGATCCGGATCTGCGATGCGCTGCGTGAGTTCGAGGGCCGACGCCGTCGGGCTAAGCAGGGGTAAAACAGCCAGAATTACGTTTGAAATAACGTTTAAGCAATTGGGGCCGGTCCGTAATCCGCGTCTTGACATGGCGAGTCTTTCCCAAGGGTGTGTGGCGATGAGAAGAGAGATCGGACTATATCAAATCGATGGCGGGGTGCCAATGGTCCCATCCAGCAGGCGCTGGGCCGCGGCGAACGCATCATCGTACACGCGCTTCAGCGGTTGCCCGCTCTGCTCGGCCAGCTTCAGGCAATCGTCATACTCCGGCGTGGCGCCGATCAGTTGACCATCGAGCTGCTTGAGTTTGACGCGGACTTGACCGTGAGGCGTGTCCAGTTGTCGCATTTCCCGCTCAGCCTCGCCCCGATGCAGCACGGCAAATGCCCGCACGCCCAGCGTGGTGGTCTGCCGCAGCATCAGGTCGATCATGGCTGCCTGTTGCGCAGCCGGCGCCAGCACGCTGAGCACCACGCCCGGTCGGCCCTTTTTCATCTGCACCGGCGTCAGCCACACATCGCGCGCCCCTGCCGCCAGCAAGGCGGCACAGACCGACTCGTACAACTGCGGGTTCATGTCGTCGATGTTGGTTTCCAGTTGCACCAGTTCCACGGGCGACGACGCTACCTCGCCCAGCCATAACCGGGCCACATTGGGCCAGTCGCAATCGCGCGAGCCGGCGCCGGTGGCGATGCGCTGCACGTTCATATGCGGCTGCTGGAATGTGGCCAACTCCACCAGCAACGCAGCGCCGGTGGGCGTGAGCCATTCACCCTCACCGGGGGCCGGCCGTGAAGGCGCGCCCACGGCCGCCAGCAGTTCCAGCGTGGCTGGTGCGGGCAGTGGTATTTTCCCATGCGCGGTCTGCGCCCATCCACTGCCAAGAGGCGGCGCGGAGGCGAACAATTGCGTTACGCCCAGCGCTTCCAGGCCCGCCACGCTGCCCACGATGTCGATGATGGCATCCACCGCGCCCACTTCGTGGAAGTGGATCTTCTCCGGCGTCGTGCCGTGCACCTTGGCCTCGGCATGAGCCAGACGGGTGAATACCGCGATTGCTTTTTGTTTGATGCTGTCGGACAACTGCGCACCATTGATGATGGCGACAATGTGCTTGAGATGGCGATGATGATGACCCTCGGCCGCTTCGACGCGCACCAGCGTGGCTCGCAGCGGGCCTTTCATCACCGATGCGGCGTCGATCGACCATTCCTTGGCATCCAAGCCAAGCCCGGCAATCGTGTCGCGCAGGGCCTGCACCGGCCAGCCGGCATCCACCAGACAGCCGAGCATCATGTCGCCGGACAAACCCGAAGGCAGATCAAGGTAACCAATCATGTGTTGCGCGTTCCCTGTGTGACGGCGGAGGCTTGCACGGTCAGCATGATCAGCTCCTGATAGGTCGGCGGTGCCTCGCGGCGAAAGCCTTTCAGGTCGATGGTCACGTGTCGATAGCCGACGGCTGCGATGGCGTCAACCAAATGTTGACGCAGTTCCAAAGCGCGGGACAAGTCTTCGGCCGGCAACTCGATGCGGGCCAGGTCGTCGTGATGGCGGACGCGAAACTGCCTGAAGCCCGCGGCAAAAAGCACGTCCTCGGCCGCTTCGATCTTGGCCAGTAATGCCGCATCAATGGCCGTGCCGTGGGGCACGCGCGAGGAAAGGCAGGCCATGGCGGGCTTGTCCCACACGGGTAATCCCAGGCGCTGGGCAAGGGCGCGGACCTGCGCTTTGGTGATACCCAGTTCCACAAGCGGCGATCGCACACCTGCTTCGGCGGCGGCGATGCGGCCGGGTCGATCATCACCCAGGTCGCTGGCGTTGGTGCCGTCAGCCACCACGTGCCAGCTTTCATTCGCGGCAATTTTTGCGAGCATGCCGTACAGCTCGTTCTTGCAGAAATAGCAGCGATTGTCGGGGTTTTCCGCGTAACGCGGGTCATCCAACTCGCGCGTGTCGATCATGCGGCAGGGCACGCGCAACTGCTCCGCCAGTTCGATGGCCGCCCGCTGCTCGCGCCTGGGATAGCTGGGTGAGACACCGATGCAGGCCAGAGTTTTGTCGCCCAGCGCATCGTGGGCGGCTTTCATCACCAGCGCCGAATCGACGCCGCCGGAGTAGGCGATCAGTGCGGATTCGCGCTTGGCGAACCATTGCCGCAACTGTTCGAGCATGTGGTCGAGTGAGTCAGCCATGAGCACGATTGATCCGCCGGTTGATGGCCGCAGCCAGTTGGGCGGCGCCGAAGCCGTTGTCGATGTTGACCACGCCGACGCCGACGGCGCAACTGTTGAGCATGCCCAGCAGGGCCGCGATGCCGCCGAAGCCCGTGCCGTAGCCGACGCTGGTGGGCACGGCGATCACCGGCGAACTGACTAATCCCGCGATCACGCTGGGCATGGCGCCTTCCATGCCGGCAATGGCGATGATGACGTTGGCCTGTTGCAGCAGTTCGAGATGGGCCAGCAGACGATGTACGCCGGCGACGCCCACATCATTGATCCGCGCTGCGCGATGGCCCAGGATGTCGAGCGTCAAGGCGGCTTCTTCCGCCACGGGCAGGTCGGACGTGCCGGCACAGACGACCACGATGCCGTCGAGTTTGGTGCGATCAGGCTCGCGGTCCAGGTAAATGCAGCGGGCGACTTCGTGATAGCGCAGGTCAGCGGTCAACTCACATGCTGCTTCGTACTGTTCGCGTGTGGCCCGTGTACCCAGCACCTGCTGATTGACGTTGCTCAGTCGGGCCAGCAACTCGGCCACCTGCCTGGGTGTTTTGCCCTGGCAGAAGATCACTTCCGCCGAGCCGGTGCGCAGGGCGCGATGATGGTCGATCTTGGCCCAGTCCAGGTCTTCAAAAGGAAGCCGGCCCAGCATCGCCAGCGCTTCACCGACCGCCAGCGAACCATCCGCCACGCGGCCGAGCAGATCGGCCAATTGCGGGTCGTGATTCGCATTCGTGTTGGAGGCAGCCTGCCGCGTCATGGATCGTTTCCGGGCGCAGTTGTCGTCGGTACGTCACGTATTTTAGCGGCAAGAATCACAGCGGCGACACGCGGACGCCGGCCGCACCCTCCAGCGGGCAGACATTCTCGCAAATGCCGCAGCCGATGCAGAGGTCCGGCTCAACAAAGGGCTCCTGAAGCTCCATGCTTTGGCCATCTTCAAGCTCGATCATCACCGTGCTCAGGCGGATCGCCTTGTCGGGCACGGGGCAGTGCTCCTCGCAGACCAGGCAGTTTTCGCGGTCGGCATAGGGGATGCAGCGATCTTTGTCGAACTCAGCACGCCCGATGGCGATGGTCTGTTTGGTCTCCAGCGGCAGCAGGGCGATGGCAGCGGTGGGGCACACCTGCCCGCACAGGTTGCAGTTCCACTCGCAGCATCCACGGCGAGGAATCAATTGCGGCGAGAACATGCCCGCGAGGCCCGCTTCGAGGATCGTTGGTTGCAGGCCGTTGGTGGGGCAGACTTTCATGCACTGGCCGCAACGGATGCAGCGGTTGAGAAATTCATCCGCTGATACAGAGCCGGCCGGTCGCAGCAGTTTGGGTTTTTTGGCAAGACCTGCGTTCATTGCTGCGGCGGAAACCAGGGGCAGGGCGATGCCGGTGGCGCAGCTACCCAGAAAAGCGCGGCGGGACAGATCAATGCTTGGCGTCTGGCCGCGAATCGGCAGCGGAATCGTGCGCGGTGCATTTGTTTTGGTGCGGCGATTGAGCCAGGCGGGACGACGCCAGGCGAACGCGGCAATGCCGTGCGTGCAGTCCGATGCGCAATCCATGCACAGCGTGCAGGCCTGTGGCTCCAGCTTGCCGGCCTCATTGAACGCGCCCATGCGGCAGGTTGTCATACAGTCGCCGCAGCCGGGGCAGGACAGGTCGGGCTTGCGCCGCATTGGTGACAGACGCGCGAACAACCCCAACATCGCGCCCAGCGGACAGAGATTGCGGCACCAGAAACGCTTCTCCACGCGCTCCAGCAGGAATATCACCAGCAGAAACCCCGCGGATATCCACGCACCGATAAACGCTGCGCGCTCGAAGGCCAGGATGTTGTTGTCCCGCATGAACGCATAGATCGGCTCGCTGATGCCTGTCACGCTTTCCGGTGCATTGAGGTACAGCCAGGATGAGCCCTCGTAAGTGGACCAGCTCAGCAGCGGATCGATGGCGAAAGCCGCCCCGCGCATCAGGATGGCGAACGGATCGAAGAAGCCCACCAATGGCAGCCCCAGCACCGCGCCGATCAACAGCACGGTCAACAGCGCATATCCTCCGCCGCGCCACCAGCGCTTGCTTGCCGGTTTATTTTCCTTGTTACGTTTACCGACCCGCAGCGCCGGACCCAGGGTGTCCAGCAAGGTGCCCAGCGGGCAGAACCATCCGCAGAACACGCGCCCCAGCAACAATGTGGCCGCGATCACGATCAGCGACATCAGCATGCCCGCGATCATCGCCTTGCCGGCCAGCATGGCGGACGCAGCCACCAGCGGATCGAGCCTGAAGAAAATGTTGGCGTGCTCCGGCGGCGGGTCGAGCGTCAGTTGCGTATGACGGAACAGATAGAAAAACACCACCAGCACGACCCACTGCGTCACCCGCCGCGCCCACCGCCACCCCCGCCCCCGGAAGTTGCCAAGGGTGCTTCGACGCGGCTTCTTGCTCAATTGTTCAGCTTCAATCCTGGACAAGGCGAGGTCACTCCAGCAATGTCAAACCAACACATTTGGCCGTGCCCCGCGAACGATTTATTTCAGACCTCAACGACGTTCATCTTGTCCAGATCCATCTGCCCCATCCCGCAGTCGTAGGCGGCCGTGACGGCGGGGATGTCGCGCGGATCGAGGTTGAACAGTTTATGGGTGGCGTAGGCATCGGTGGCCACGATGTCGCGCGAGGCGATCAGCGTGTCGCGCTGCTCGACATCCGCCAGGTTGCCGCCGGTTGGGCCATTGCGCAGGAGAATGCGCGTGGCGTCGATGACGGTGAGCTTGGGGGCCACGACCATGTTCAGGTCAGCGATGCACTGGCCCAGGTCGGGGTGGATATCGCCGCGCTTGCCGCCCATCACGCCCATGACGTTTTTGAGCCCGAGCGTGAGCTTGGCCCTGGAGTGATGCTTGGCGATCGGCACGTTGATGTAGCAATCGACGTCGAGTGCATCCTTGTAGAAGGTCCATTCATTCAGCGAGCGGCCGTTCTCGATGCGCACGGGCACGAACTTGCGATCATCGACGAACGAGCATTCCACCTTATCGCTGCCGATGCTTTCCACGGCCGGCTGAATGCCGCTGTTGGCGTAACTTCGCCGGGCGTCGTTGCACGTGCGATCGAACACCGACACCTTCTTGGCGCCGGCATCGAGGGCCAGTTGCACCAGGGCTTTGACCACGTCCGGATGCGTATTGGCAGCCTGCTGTGGCGTGCGGTCCCAGCCGATGTTGGGCTTGACCACCACGCGGTCGCCGCTCTTGACGAACGCGCCGATGCCGCCCAGCGGTTCGAGCACCTTGGCCACCAGAGCGACATAGTCCGTGCCTTGTCCCACCGTCAGCATGGGCGCAGCATCGACCGCAGCCATGGCCCGATTGGGCGCGATGCGGAACAGCGGCGCCGCCACCGCCAAGCCGGCTGACCATGCGGAAACCTGTTGAAGGAAACGTCGGCGACTGATGTTATGCATCGGGGCACCACCGTGGTCGCGGTGCAATCCGCAGCGCGGATTTCACCTGGGTTCAAAAACGTGGCAAAACTCGAAGCACGTGGCCATCAGTGTAACACGCGGCCGCAAAGCGCAAAAGTGTTTTGATGTCGAAACGAGATGACTTCAGCCGGCCAGACGTTCGTCCAGCAACTCCGTCAGCGGACGCACCCGCGTATCGAGGTATTCCTCGATCCAGCGGGCATCAGTTAGCCCATGATAAGCCTGGCGCACCTGTTCGGCCGCGTTAATGAGATCAAGTTTCAGTTGCTTGTACTGCTTGCTGAGGTAGCGAAGCGGTGGGAAAGGGTCGCGCGTGGGGTCAGCCGCAGACAAGGCCCGCTGCTCATCATGCATGCGCAGCAGGGTCCATCCCCAGTTCATGCGCTGTGAAAACAGGCTGATCGCAGCGAAGCAGGCCGCGAAACTTTCTCCCCCCGGCGCCTGGGATGTCCATTGCCGGCAGGCTTCGATGCCCCCTTCCGGGGGGCGGCCGTCGTGCAGGATCGCCCCCACCAGGGCCATGCAGTCGAGCGCCGCCTCGGTCATGTCACACTGCGGTCTTGCTGTGGAATACCGGCTCCAAGCCGTGGCGATCAGGCCTTTCATCTGGAACGTGCGGGCGTGTTCAACCCAGGCCAGGGCGTTCACGATTCGACTGGCCGGGTCGGGCAGGTTCCCGTTCATGCCGTCAGCGCCCTTGCAGGCGGTAGCGCCCCACATCGGCATCCCAGCCTCAGCAAAACGCCGCACGTAGCGCAGGTTGTAATGATGCTCGATAGTCGCGGGATCACCCGTGTAACCCCACACGACCAGGTCCGCCTGCTCGCCCAGCTTGTGCAACTCGGATTGATCCCATTCGATCATCATGTCGTGCCAGAGCATGGGGCGGATGCCGCGCTGGTTGAGATGGCGCAGCAGCGGATCGACGTGGTGCAGGTACAAGGCGCCTTTGCCGTGCTGCTCGATGAACGCGCTCGTCTCGGGGTTGGATCCGAACTGCCACGCCTCGTCGCCACCGAGGTGGAAGCGCTTGATACCTGGCATCAGGGCCAGCACGTCATCGATCAATCGCTGCACCAGCGCGGCCGCGCCCTCGGCCAGGGGGTTGAGCAGGTCGATGGTTTCCGGCAACTCGCGCAGGGCAGCATAATCCTCGTGCCGCAGCACGGTCTCCATGTGGCCCAGGCATTGCACCAGCGGGATCAGCTCCAGGTCGCGCCGGGCGGCTTCGTCCACCAGCCGGCGCACGTCATCAGCGCTGTAGCAGGTCGGCCCGCGAAATTTCTGATCGACGGTCCAGGGAAACTGATCTTCCCATTCGATCAGCAGCCCGCTGTAGCCGCAGGCTTTGACCAGATCGAGCCCGTTGATCAGGCGATCGGGCGTTGGGGGACAACCCTTGAGGTCCATGTGCAGGATGCGGTGAGGCAGGACAGGTTCGGTTCGGGTCAGCAGCTTCATCATAAGGATGCATTTGGGTCCGAGGTCGGATGTCGGTCGGGCAGGCATTGTAAGCTGCCGGGTCGCTGATGCAATGACGTTATCGGTCTGCAAGAAAGCGTGTGAGAAGCCACGAGCGACCAGCCACGAACCATCAGGGAAAGCCGGGATTGGTGATCCCTCGTGGCTCATGGCTCATGGCTAGTGGCTTCTCGCACGCTTTCTAACGCCAATCATGCGCGGAGGCAAGACGATTGTAAAAAGTTGCGGCAAGGGCACAGTGGCTGGTCGCGCGTGGCTGCTGGACAAAAGCAATGCCTCAGACGCCGGCAAGCTTCCCCCACCTCCGGAAACAGGGCGTTGGGCCTTGTCCTGGATGCGGCCTTGCTGAGACGTGGTTCCCTCGGACTGTTCGGCAGTCGGTGGTGTCAGGCGCCGCAAGTTCCGAGCCGGACTCTGTGAGTCCGGTCCGGGCACACAGTGCCCGGCTCTGTGGCTATCTTCCAGGGGCGGATGATGCCGAACCGGCGGGCGATCGAGCCCGGCTTCATTCCGGGAATTGTGCAAGAATCTCTCTAATCATAGGGTCAGACCCTTTTGACTTCCCCCGTTTCGACTTCAAAATACTAGCTGCGTCCCCGTTTCGACTCCCCACCCGCAAGAAAACTAGCTGCGTCCCCGTTTCGACTTCCCAGGCAGGCCAATGCCTCATGGGTATACAAGAGGTTCCGTTTCGTCGTTGGCCCATACTAAGTAAGGACGTTTAATGCATAATCTCTCCAGAATGTAAATCAGCGCTGAGGGGGCCTCAACCCTGACAGCGCTCTTATCTATTGGAGAGTAACCCAAGCGTATTGCCTCTGAATATGTAATCGGATTATATAACGAACGCTGCTGATGAGATATCATGTGTGCGGGGAGAAATATTCCATCACCTTTGCTATATACAATAGCATTATTGGGTGGCTCTGCCCATTTAATGGGCAAGAAATAGATGCTTACGAGAGTAGCCAAAAATAAGAGTATACACATGAAACTTATTGTTAATCTGTTGACCTTCATCGTGTCAATGCCTCGGTATTAATGACATTGGGCCCAAGAAAAGGGGACCAAGAAAAGGGGAGCCTCCCCTTTTCTTCCCCCGTTTCATCCCCCCCCCTGACTATGCAGACTTTAGAATTCATTCATCATCAACTTGCAATTGCGATGCTCTTATCTCTTCAATATTTCTAACGCGATCCTCCAAGATAAATATGCCTGCTGGTTCGTCTTCATTGAACAGAGGCAACTGGGTTAGTTTGTAAAGCATTGATGAAGGTTCAACAATAGTTGCATAATCGCTAAGATTGGGGCCATCATTTGTAATTCTCAGCAGACGGACCATCTCTGGATAATGTTCACAAAGCTCTTCAAGATCTATCGACCTTCCATCTCCCCGTCCTGCTTCATGAAACGTTAGTTGACCATCAGCTTCTCTGACTGTTCTTCCAAATTGCGGGCTTGTCACCATAATAATCGTGTGTCGCGACCTCTGCCTGCCACGATCAATTACCCGTATGTGTAAGTCAATCGCATTGGCTACGGACCATTTATCGTTGCCATATATAAACTTTTTGTACTTCAGATCGATAAATATCTCCTTTGCAACAAACCTGGTCTCTACCGTCACATGGGCATAACTATCCACATCTGAGACTGTATAAAACACGTCTAGTGACCGCTTTGTGATGAGATTCTCTGGTTCTCCGTTATTGTTTGGCGGGAACACTGCCGGAGAGAAATTGGCTATTTGTAGCGCCCTTTCCATTACAACTAGAGTTTCAACCCAATCGGGCGCAATCGTTTTTTTCCAATCGTTCAGTTTCAGGGTATTTGTGTTGTTGCCGGCCTCATGCGGGTCGAATCCATGCTGATGATCAATTGCCCAAACAGGAATCTGTAGCATAACCACTGCTATAACGAGGGAAACTACTCGCGAACAATAAAACCGCATCACACTTATCTCCTTGTCTCTCAATCAAAAGCAATACTACCATTTCATAGAACAGAAGTCGAAACAGGGACGCAGCTAGTATCTGAGCGTGACGGTCTTGGGACGACCTTCGCGACGCAACGTGTGCAGCAGCCCCAATCGCCTTGCCTGCCGATTTTGCCATGTCTCTTCGCCATAGGGACGACTCCGTGCCATGCACATCTGAAATCGTT
>JADLFV010000003.1 GCA_020849625.1 Phycisphaeraceae bacterium | reverse complement strand
CCACGACGCCATCGGCTTGACACTCCGCCGCTCGTGCCCGGAGTTTGTAGTGTCCAGAAAGCCCCCCCGGAAGTGCAAAATCCGAAGGGGGCCTGACAGGCGCGTCGCCTTTCCGGCTCTACGGGGCCTCGGCGAACCTGGCCTTCTGTTTGTGATCGCTTCGCTGCGCGCGTGGCGGGTCTGGGCCGATCGGATCCGTCACGGCGCCAGCGGGGTGATTTTCGATTTAGCGGCTTTGGCCGCTGTTGAGGCCGTTGGATTGAGGATTTTTGATTGGGCTGTTGATCGGAGATTTCAAAATCAAAAATCCTCAATCAAAAATCAAAAATCTCCTTCCCCCGCAAGGGAGCGTCCCTGGCGTCCTGGTGGTTGCCCGATTCCGGCTGGTTATCCGCCTTGCGACGGGGCTCATTCAAGTCACTGCCCGTTGTGCCCGAAAACATCCGTTAGCCGAACAACCGGTCATCGGTTTCTTCTGAAGCGAGGCGGATGTGAATCTCAAGATCCAGTCCATCGATCGTACGGGCGTCATTCACGTTGCGGCCGAGGGAGACATGGTGGGAGCGGGCCTGCCCGATGACGGCGGCCAACTGCTCAGCCAGCTCGTCGGTGAAAACTGGAGCGGCAACCGCGTCGTGCTGAACCTCGAAAACGCCACGTTCATCGATTCGACCGCCATCGGCTGGCTGCTGAACACCGTCAAGCAGTTCAAGGAAAGCGGCGGCGGGTTCGCCCTGCATTCGGTCCCGTCCAACATCCGCCAGTTGTTCGACATGCTCAAGATCAATACCGTCCTGCCCATCGCCAAGGACGGTCAACAGGCCCTGGAAAAGGTCAACGGAGTTTGATGATGGCCGACACCCTCACGAGGCCGAATGATTCGCACCTGCTCGATGTGGCGCAACTCTCGGCCGAGGCCACGGTTGACAAGATTATCGGTCACGCCGTCGCCCAGGGCGCCAGCGACCTGTTCATCCTCTCCAACGAAAGCTTCGTGGCCATCCAGATGCGCCACCTGGGCCTGATGTGCCCCATCTGCATCGTCGGCCCCGAGCATGGCAAGCGCTGCATCCAGCACGTCAAAGCCAACGCCGACATGGAGATCACCGAGACCCGCAAGCCGCACGACGGCCGGTGGATCTACGAATCCAGTGACGACCTGTCCGTCGATCTGCGCATCAGCATCATCCCCACGCTGCACGGCGAAGACCTGAGCATGCGCCTGCTGATGCGCCAGTCGCAATTGTTCGATCTCGACCGCATCGGCATGCACGACAGCCAGCACCGCCAGTTCCGCGAGATGCTCAATTCGCCCGGCGGACTGATCCTGATCACCGGACCCTCCGGCTCGGGCAAAACCGGCACGCTCTATGCCGCCATGCGCCACCTGAACAACGGCTCGCGCAAGATCAACACCATCGAAGACCCCATCGAGTTCGCGGTCGAAGGCCTGCGCCAGAGCCAGGTCAACGATGCATTCGATCTGACGTTCGCCGATCTGCTGCGCAGCATTGTGCGGCAGAACCCGGATGTGATCATGGTGGGTGAAGTGCGCGATCGGGAGACAGCCGAGATCGCAGTACGGGCCGCCAACAGCGGTCACATGGTCTTCACCACGCTGCACGCCACTGTCTCGGCCGCGGCCGTGCAGTCCATGCTCGCCCTGGGCGTACACCCGCACTTCCTGTCCACCGCCCTGCGCGGCGTTGTTTCGCAGCGCCTGGTGCGCACGTTGTGTCCGCAGTGCCAGACCGAGTTCGACATCAGCCACTCGCCCGAAACCTTCGACGAGGTGCACTCGCTGTTGAAACCCGGTGAAGGTCGCACGCTGTATGGCGCGCGCGGCTGCGATCAGTGCCACAAGTCCGGCTATGCCGGCCGCACCGGCGTGTTCGAGGTCATGCCCGTGACCAGCAGCCTGCGTGCCCTGATTTCCAGCGGCGCCACCGCGGCCCAGATCCGCCGCCAGTCCATCGAAGAGGGCATGATCGACTTCCGCAAAGCAGCCATGCTGCACGTGGCCCGCGGCGTCACCAGCACCGAAGAGGTCTTCCGCGCCATCCCCTTCGAGCACCTGCTCCAAGACGAGAATTGATCGACGGCGGTTACGGATCCTGTCGGTGGCACCGCCGCGGGAAAATGTGCTAAAATCCCCGGCCTATGGATCCCGACCACAAGCACGAACTTAAAGAGAACGATCTCGAGCAATTCCTGGCCAACTTCGGCCAGTGGCGCAAGAAATACGGCGCCTCCACGCTGCTGTGGGTCATGCTCATTGTGCTGGCCCTGGTAGGCTACAACCTCTACGCCAGCATTCGCAGCACCTCCCATGACAACGCCTGGGGCGACCTGGCTGCCACCAGCACCCCGGCTGGTTTCATGCGCGTGGCGGAGGAGCACGGCAACAAGGCGGTCACCATGCTGGCCCTGCTGCGCGGCGGCGACGCAGCCCTGTCCACCGTGCTCTCGCCACCGACCGGAGACGAGAAGTTCAATGCTGAGGATGCCCTGAACCAGGCGGAAAACGCCTATCAGCAGGTGGTTCAGACCGCTGACTCGCCGCTGTTCAAGATCAACGGCCTGCTGGGCCTGGCGGCTGTCACTGAGTGCCGCAGCCAGTGGGACGAGGCAGCCAAGTTGTACGACCAGGCCATCGAACTGGCCAAGAACGGCTATCCCGATCTCGGCCAGCGCGCCGAACACCGCAAGTCCATGCTCGGCCGCCTGTCGGAGCCGATCGTCTTTGCCCCGCCTGCGCCAGTGGCGGCTACCACGCAAGTCGAAGCGCCGCCAGCTACCCCGCAAGTCACCGCACCGGAAGCCGCCGCCCCGGAAGCTCCGTCTGAGGCCGCCGAACAGACGCCGCCGGCGACGTCGCCGTAATGACCCCGTCATCACAACCACCCGCCGACGACGAGCCGATCCTCGATGCCGAACTCGATGAGGATGAGCCGATCGATGCGGAAATCGATGACGACGCCGAGCCGGCCGGCGAGCATTATCGCTGGGTGCTGGGCAAGGACGCCAAGTCGCGCATCGACAAGTATCTTCAGAATCGCATCCGCTCGATCAGTCGCAACAAGATTCAGCAGTTGATCGAGTTGGGCAACGTCACCGTCAACGGCAAGACCACCAAGCCCAGCGCCCATCTGCGCGAGGGTGACGTGGTGGAAGCATCCCTGCCGCCGCGGCCCAGCTTCAGCATCGAGCCGGAGCACATTCCCGTCGAAGTGCTGTACGAAGACGACGACCTGATCGTGATCAACAAGCCGGCGGGGATGATCGTGCACCCTGCGAGAGGGCAATTGTCCGGCACGCTGTTGAACGCGCTGGCGTGGCATTTTCAGCAACAGGGCAGCGGCGATTTGTCCGACGTGGGTAAGCAGGATGCCCGCCCCGGCGTCGTCCATCGACTGGACCGCAACACCACCGGCGTCATCGTGGTGGCCAAGCGCGATGAAACGCACTGGCTGATCAGCAAACAGTTCGAGCATCGCACAAACCTCAAGTGTTACCTGGCGGTGGTACACGGCTGTCCCGATCCGCCCTGCGGCGCGGTGGATGAACCAATCGGTCGCCATCCGACAGTGCACGAGGCGATGGCGGTGCGGCACGACTCGGCCGGTCGCCACGCCCTGACGCTGTACCGGTTGCGCGAGCGATACAAAGGCTACAGCCTGATGGAGCTGGAGTTGAAGACCGGCCGGACGCACCAGCTCCGCGTGCACCTGGAATACATCGGTCACCCCATCGTGGGCGACATCATCTACGGCGGCGAGCCGATCGGGCCCGCCGAGTTGGACGAGCCGCCGCACGCCAAGGGCAGTCGGCCGTTCCTGAATTTCGCCACCACCAAGCCCGAGGGGCTGAAAATCTACGAACAGATCGAGCAGCGCGGGGACGTGCTCATGTCCACCCCCGCCCTGCACGCAGCCCTGCTACAGTTGCGTCACCCGGTCACCAACCGGTCGATGACCTTCACCGCGCCGGTGCCCTCGCCGATGAAGGACCTGATCCGGGAACTGCGGCAGCGAACTCCCAATGCGGCCGTCTCACCTTCCGGGGGCGGGGGTGGGGGATGGCATGTGGATCTGGAACAGGCGACAGGCGAAAAATGACCTGATATAATCAAACTCCCCCACCGACCCCCGGAAGTAACCCCCGGAGTCAACCCCCGGAACAGCCGAAATTGGCTCTTTGGGGGCCTGAGAGGCGCACGAATTCATGGCACGATCGCGAAAAACCATCGGTGAAATCCTCAAGCGCTGGGGCTTGGTCGATGACCGGCAGCTCGAGGAAGCCACGGGCATTGCTCAAGGTTCGCAAAAAAAGGTCGGCGACATCCTGGTCGATCTGGGCTACGCCACCCAGAACGACGTGGCCAAAGCACTGGCCGCCCAACTGGGCATGGAGTTCGTTGACCTCGATCAGCCCAACGTCATCAACAAGGACCATTTCAATCTCATTCCACTGGACCTGATCCGCAAGTACCAGATTCTGCCCCTGGGCAAGGACAACGGCCGAATCAAGGTGCTGGTTCACGACCCCAACGATCTGGCCCTGCTGGACGACCTGCGTTTTCGTCTGGGCGCGGACATCGACACCGCCCTGGGTGCCCGCGACAAGATCAAGGAATACATCGACACCGTCTTCAGCGAGACGCGCGCCACCATCGACGAGGAAGTCCGCCGCATGACCCTGGACGCCACGATCGACCGTGGCGCCTCGCTGGACATCCAGTTCAAAGGCGAGGGCGATGAGGAGACCGGCGACGAAAACCAGGACGCCCAGCAGGCCCCCATCGTCAAGCTGGTCAACGAGGTGATCAAGGAAGCGGTGATGACCCGCGCCTCGGACATCCACGTCGAGCCGTTCGAGGATCGCGTGCGCCTGCGCTATCGCATTGACGGCGTCTGCCACGAGCGCGACCGCATTCCCAAACGTACGCAGGGCTCGGTCATCGCCCGCCTCAAGATTCTGGCCGGTGTCAAGGTCGAGGAGAAGCGCATCCCGCAGGACGGCCGCATCAAGATGAAGGTTGGCGGCGAAGTCATCGACTTCCGCGTTTCCTTCTGCCCCGCATATCACGGCGAATCGGTCGTGCTGCGTATTCTGCGCCCCGAATCGGCCCGCATCGGCCTCAAAAACCTGGGCATGAACGATGACACGCTCGAAACTTTCAACAGCATCATCCGTCGGCCCAACGGCATCTTCCTGGTCACCGGGCCCACCGGCTCGGGCAAAACCACCACCCTCTATACCGCCCTTG
>JADLFV010000002.1 GCA_020849625.1 Phycisphaeraceae bacterium | reverse complement strand
GAGCGGCGGAGTGTCAAGCCGATGGCGTCGTGGCAGCGCTCACTCACTTCCGCCCAGTCGAGTTCGTGCCGAACGTTTTTTGACGTTCAAACGACCGAGGGTATTGAAGCAATTGAGCCTCGTCCGACGTAAAGAGTCGATCGAAGTGGGATTGGGCGGGGGTGGGCGGGGGCGGGCGGGAACGGGCGGGAATTGTTGGTGGGTGCGTGACTTAGGCGCGGGGCGGCGTCAAATCACTCAAAAATCGAAATGGGCCCGCGCTGCCGCTAAACGGCCTTCGATGTCAGATCGAAATGGGCTAAAGCCTCATTTAATGGCTCGTGCGGGGCGATCAGTTCCAGCAAAGGTGGAAGCTGGAACAAAGATGGAACTGCCTCCAAATCGCATACTGCGAAAACAACAGCAGCCGACACTTGGCCGGCTCGTCAAGAATCAGTGCCGATGCGGTCAGTCGCACGCGGCGTTGTCGAGGCAATCCATCCGATCCGCGTCAACGGGTCAGACGTAGTGAGGCGCGCGCGGCCTGGTGTCGAACATCACCAGCTGCCCGCTGGCCTCGGCACGCTCCGGGGCGTGCTTCACCTGGCTGGCCAGCACCAGGTTCTGTAAACCATTCCGCCTGGCGAACCGCTCGGCGGCTTCGTAGTCCGCCGGCTCCACGCCCAGGTAGTAACCATTACCCGTGCTCAACACCGGCACGCCCTCGTCACGCAGGTGACGCATCACCAGGCGAACACCACGCCGCTTGCTGTCCATGCAGCCGTGGGGCCGCACATGGAACAGCCGGGCGATCGACCGGGCCGTGATCACCCTCGGCAGCTCGCCGGTGCGCCGGGCGTCGCGGCGGCGCAGCAACGCGCCATGGACCTCAGCGGCCACCGCCGGCACGTCAATCTTTTCAGGGCCGAGGTTCAAAACGGAATGGCCTCCTCGGGGATGGGTTCGTGCCAGTCGTGTTGCGGCCGGATGGACTCGTAGCCGAGACGGTCCGTAGGCTCGACATACGCAACGTGCATTGCTCGGAAGGCGTCGATCTCATGCAGCGTGGGAATGGGTTGCCCTTTGCCGTCGATCAGGTAACCATCACTGCTGCCGCTACCGCCGTTGCGCTTGAAGTGGGCCAGACAGGCTTCGCCGAACTCGGCGGGGCCGGTGCGCTGCAGCAGCACCCAGCCGAAATTGCCACCATGACCAACACCCGCGGGGTCGAAGCGGAAGATGTCGATCTTGAAGTCCGGCGATTCGAGCTTCGCCCAGCGCGGATCAGTTGCTGCCAGACATAACAACTGCGCGGCGCGGAAGCCTGGCTTGAGGCCGCGCACCACCTGGAACCACGGCCCCCCGGAAGGGGCTTGCGTCGATTCATCGAACACGTTCAGGTCGCGATCATTCCGGGGGCACATCGCGGCGATGCGGTTATAAAACGCATCGTCACCTTCCGGGGGCGGGGGCGACCAGGGCAGGAGGATCTCGATGTCGCGCGGCTCGGGCTTGCGGCGGCGGACTGAACCGGCGAAGCAGCCGCCTTCGCCGTCGGGATCGAAACGGGCGAGCAGGCGTTCGGCGATCTTGTCGGCCAGGTCCAGTCTCATGGCTGCTCGATCTTCTCCTTGCTGATGATGCGGGAGAGTTTGTAGATGCCGATCTTCTTGCCCCCGGAAGATGCGTATGCGGCCACGGCGACAGCCTGGTCCTCTGCGACACTGCGGGCAACCACGTGGCCGATGCCGTCTTCTGTCAACTCGGCGACGATGCAGCCGTGACGGTCCAGTGCCGCGTTGGCCTGGTCCTCGGTCATGGTGATGCGCAGGTTGACGTCGATGGGAGCATGATCACTCTTCATCGGCCGTGGCGGCGCGATGGGCGCCAGCGGTGGGCCCGCGGGTGTGACATAACCTGGCGGGAACGATGGCGGCTGAGCAATCATGCCGGGATATGTGGTCACAGGTGCGGATCTCCTTGTTGCTTGAGGATCGTTGCCAGGGGCACCTTCCAGACGCGCTTGGTCCAGGGATCGAAGTCGCCGCGCTCGAGCTCGGCGTGTGTGGGGTAACGCTTGGTACGAACGTGAACGAACTCGCCGCTCACCTTCACGACCAGGCATTGCACGACGATCCAGCTCTCGCTCCCAACAAGATCGCCGTTGACGTGAATGATGCCTCCGGGGGTGAAGGTCATGGATTATCTCCGATGGCATCAGCTACCACGCTGTAGGGCACATTGAACAGACGCTGACGGCCGCGATAAGGGATGGGCTTGTCGAATGCTCGGATGCTGTCCAGCAACCAACCGAACCGGCCTGGTGAATAGTCTCCGAGCAGCTCCTCCTGCGGGGACACGTCCATGAATTCAGTGCGGCAGCAACCCGTCAGGTTGGTCACGGCGATGATCGCACCGAAGGGCAGATCATCAACATCGAACTTGAGATCAAGGGCATCGATCCAGTCTGCGACCTGTGATTTTGGCCCGCGCGTTGCGGCGTGAATCAACAGCGGCCCGCGGTAGTGCGTGAACCAATCGCGCGTCTCGATGCGTTTCAGGCCAGCTGCAATCGCCGATGCCCACGGCTGCCACAATGACAATGCTTTGATGCTCTGCGTCCTTCGCGTCTCTGCGGTTAAATTCATCTTCCTGCCCTCGCTTTCTCGACCCGCTTCTGCTCGCGGAGACGTTTGGTTTCGGCGGCAGCGCGGCGGGCGACGGCCTGGTCGGCGATCGCCTTGAGCCTGGTGGTGTCGATGTGGTCAAGTCGCTGCTGCAGCGCCTCGATTCGTCGCAGGGCCTTGACCAGCTCGACCGTGCGCTCGTCACGCTCGGCGGTCAGTCGATCGACGGTGGAACGCAGGGCCAGCGGGAACCGCTGGCGGATGGCAGACCCCCGGAACAGCAGATGGCGGATGGCGGAGCTAAAACCCATAGGTTGCCTCCTCAAACAGCAACTGCTCTCGCACCGCCTCTACCGCCTGCGGTGTTTGCGCCGGAGGCTCTGCTGCTGGTGAACAGATCTCCTCGATGACGATCGCATCCTCCAACGCCGGCAGGCGTGCCCTGCCGTTACGGACGATGTTGCCTGCGATCTGACGTCTGAATCTGATCACCTGTTTCCACATGGCCACACGCTGGCGATCGGTCATGCGCGGCTCAGCTTGCTCAGCCATCGCGGCCAGACTTCGTGCCAGGCGTTTGGGGGAAGAGGCGACGGGGTAGCAAACCCTCCCAGGCGACAACGCCAGGGCCGCCTCACGCTCTACCGCATCCATCGGCTTCCAGTCAGATTCGCGCACGCGATGTCTCATGCGGCGGCCTCCTCTGCGTTCTCCGCGTCTCTGCGGTTCAACTTTCCCACCGGCCTGGTGTCGTGGTGGGGATGGCGATCGATGTGGATGCTCGATGGGCATTCGAAGCCCAGGCGAACCTTGTTGCCGCGCACCTGGACGATGGTGACCTCGCCGATCACTTTGCCACCCCCGGAAGGTGAGACGTCCTTGAGGTAGGCGGTCTGGTCAGGATGTAGGGTGAGAATGAGCATGAGGCGTCCGTGCCGTCTGCTGGACAGTAGGGAGTAGGGAGTTGGCAGTAGGGTGTCGAAGGAGGTGATCGATCCGCACTCCGTTGCGGCGGGCGATCGCTTTAAGGGCTTCGATCAGATTGCTGACCTCGACGTAGCCGAGCTGCTCGATGTCGTCGGTGCGATTGTCCTCGGCCGTTCTTCGCACCATCCCCGGCAGTGAATCCGGCCGCATGGCGTGCTGATCCACCAGCTCCTGGTGCAGAGACCACACCAGGCGGCGCATGCGGGAGCATTCGTCTGCTGCCTTGCGCTGCCAGTACCCTATGCTGTAATAAAAGAGGGCCTTGTTCCTGGTCGCCGGCAGTTTGACTCTTTGGCTGGGGCACATGCTCTCGACGGTGGCCATGGCCTGCTCGAAGTCGCCGGGATTGAGCTTCCTGGCGGTGCTGGTGACGCAACCCTTCCGGGGGCAGTGGGCGTTGGGCAAAGACGACAGCACCATGTGCCGCTGCTCATCAGTCAAACCAATGGCCGCACAGGCACGGGCGAAGATCTGTTTGTACTTGCCAGTCCAGGCCATCAGATGAGCCTCCTTGCCCAGTACAGGTCATGGCCGGAGACACAAAGGCTGTGGCCGGCGGCAATCACTTCGTCGGCGGCGGCGCGGCGTTCGTCTTCGGTTTTCAGCTCATTCCACAGCACACAGACGATGCCTTCGCCGGTGCGCTGCATCGGGAAGCGATCGCGCTGGTTGAGCCAGCCCTTGCGGTACTCGGCCACCCAGGGCGATTGCTTCTGCCACGGATCCCGCTGGATCGGCTCGACGTAAACCCGCTTGCCCTGGCGACGCAGGCGATCGAGAATCAAGGCGCCCGGTGAATTGACCTCCAGCAGCCCGCTCATGTCGATGGCGATGGAGTCGGTGAAACGAAACACCGGCTGCGTGCAACTGTTGGCCACGCGCCACCACCAGCAGGAGCCCACACCGTACTTGCGGGCGGCCTCGTTGAGCGGCTCGCAGTTCTGAATGTTGCCGATGTAGGCTATCAGTTCATAATTCGGGTGCTGCCTGGCGTACTGGCGTAAGGCTACAACCAGGTTCCTGGCGTAGTCCCTGGTGCGTGGATCGCTGCGGGCGCGAAGGTACTGATCGAACCACATCAGCGGGTAGCCGGCCCACGGGTTGTGAAGAAACGCACCGTCCAACTCGCCATAGGTGGCGCTGGTGGAGTCGAATGCGTCGATCACATCGTCAGCGTCGGTGTAGGTGAGGCCGAACGGATGTTTGTCGGTGTCAACGCCCTGGCCGCCAAGTTCAACAAAATGGATGAGGCGCTGGGTCATGCAGCACCTCCGATCGGACTTCCGGGGGCGGGGTCGAGGAGCATGAGGATCTGCACGGGGTGGATCTTGATCCGCCCGGCGTAGGTTCCCGCTTGCCAGTCAACGAAGACGTGCGTGCCGGAAGCGATCGCCGATTTGCCGAAGCGCTGAGGCATGGACAAGGGCATGCACACCACGCCCAGCGACTGATCGTCACTGATCAGCCGGACCGTGTCGCCGTCCTGGAAGCGGGGGTGGTGCATGGTGGATCAGGGAGTAGGGGGTAGGGGGTAGGGTTCAGACGTCCACTTTGTTGATGATCTGATGCAGACGCTTGACGGTGCGCTCCAGCTTGGCGATGCGGTGCTGATCGGAACGGCGAGCGTTCTTCAATTCGCGTACTTCATCCTGCAGCGCGAGACGCAATGTGCGTTCCTGCTGCAACTGCTGATCGACCGGCAGCGAATCGTCCGGTTCGGGGGGAAGCACGCGGGCCCGGCCATGTACTGGGTGAACTTCATGCCAGCGTCAACCGCCTGCATCAGCTCGCGCCACTCGTCGCCGAACAGCAGCAGCGAAGCGAACAGATCGTCCAGGTAGCGGTCGAAAGGATCCTGGGCGTCCGGGTACTTGGTGCGCACGTGCTGATAGAGGAAGTCGTAGTGATTGTCGCGCAGGGCGACGTAGCACTGCATGGCGTTGTAGGCATGGTTGCGAGCCAGCCGATACGCCTTGACGGCGCTGTCTGACTGGCGGCCCATCAGCCGGGCCTCATCATGCAGATCATGCCACAGAACATTCGGGTTGTCGCTGAGTTTCATTCTGAGTTACCTTTCGTTTTTTACTCTCGCGTATCTTTGACGCACATGATCGGCAGTGAGGGCCAATTTTGAATCGCGCAAGTGTTGACGGTGGCTTCCATCCCAAATTAACCCCGCACGCCACGCACGTTGCGAAATTACCGCCGAGCCATCTGGGGTGTTGTGTACCACGCATTTTGCGCATCGGCATTCTGCCAATGCTTCTGTTGTGAAACAGTTCGCGTCGTCGCCGGGCTTCACGTCTACACAGCCCGTTACGGCTGCATACGCCATACATCGAATACATCCTCATCGGGCCGCCGCATAGTTGACATGTTTTTGTTCGCCCATCGATTCGTCCCAGTGCTAATTCACATCTCCGACGCCCCTCTTTGGCGCATGCAAGGGTTTTTCCGCAAACGCCGTATTGGTTGGTTCGGCCCAGCGGCCCATCGCACACCTCGCAGCGCCGCTTCCCGTTCGTCGTGTTTCGTGTTGCCTCGTCCATAAAGCTCTGCGTCCTCTGCGTCTTGGCGGTTCAACACTTACGCGCTCTTGCGGGCTGCCGGCAGGGCCAGCTCCAGTTTCTCGGCGTCGCCCAGGATGTCGTCGGCGTCGCCGTCGTCTTCCATGAAGAGCTGCGAGGCGATCAGGTCGGCGGTGACCGGCACCTCGCGGCCGTAGATGTCGGCGATGCCCATCAGGATCGCATTGACCAGGCCGAGCGTCCCGCGTCCGGCCAGGCAGGCCAGACGCCACAGCATCTGCAACGCATCGTCGTCAGCCAGGCGTAGCTGCCTGCTGGCCACGAAGCGTTCGATTTCATCGATGGTGTACAGGGGCCGTCCCATTCGGGTCGGGTCGGCGGGATCCGCCACACGGGCGGCTCGGTTCACGATGTTAAACTTGACGCATCGTCGCCAGAACTGGCCACCCCCGGAATCAGTTCGATCGTCAATGAAGGTCAGAATGTCGTGCGAGCCGAGCATGATGAACACCACGCCGGTCTGGTCGTAGATGGAACGGATCACGCCGGCGGCTTCGGCCGGCAGGGTCTGCGCTTCGTTGAGGAAGATCACGATCTGACGGCCCTTGAGCGCGTCGGCGATTCGCCGGATCAGCTCGCCACCGGGGCAGCGACGATGCGAGACACCGCAGGCAATGGCGATCCGCTGCAGGAGCTGCGTGCCCGTGGTCTTGCGGTCACAGTGGATCACGTGGCCGTTCAACTCATCCAGCAGGAAGTTGATCACCATGTCCTTGCCGGAGCCTGATGGCGCGACGATGGCGGCCATGCGTTCATTACGCACGGCGTAGCGGATGGCGGCGATCATCTGCTCGCAGATCCAGGTGGGGACATAGACCTGTGTGAGCTTGCTGACCGCGCGGTGCTGATAGCGCTCGATCCACTTGTTGAGGGCCCGAGCGACCAGGTCGCTTTTGCCTCTGTACTGATTGCGCAGGAATTCACTGATGCTCGACGCGCCGTAGCTGACCTCGGCCGCGATGCCGTTGATGGTCAACGGCTTCTCGGCATCCTTGGTCGAGTCGATCAGTGTCGCCAGGCGCTGACGGACGTTGGCGATTTCACGATTGGTGAGCTTGCGTTGCTTGGGCAGCATCCGTGCCTCCACTATTCTGTCGCGCGACACAAGACGGTCCATCGTTTGGTCAGAGTTGCGCGGGTTGTCGGGTTGGTCATGCACTGGCGGCTCCTTCGCTGAGCCGGGCTGCGTCGGGCGGCGTGATGCGATACCTGGATGTGGGCTTGGTCTGATGCACCGGCGAACCGTGCCTGGCAACCAGGCCGAGGCCCGCCGCATGAGACATGCTCTCGGCGCCGGCGGCGATGCGCTGCATGGCCTGTTGAACTTCCTCCGCCTGGCCGTCGAAGGCCGTTTGAATGGGCTGTAAAACCGAAGGCTTGGGCGTCGGCTTGCGGGCAGTGCGGGCCAGTCGCTCCTCGGTGGACACGATCTCCAGCCGCAGCGGCTTGTGAGCCACCATCTTCTCGGCCTTGGCGTAGCGGCGCTGCTCGGCGATCAGCTCCTTGACCTGGTCCTGGTCCACGGCGTGTGGCAGGCCGCCAAAGCGGTTGCTGCGAGCTACACAGATCAGACGCATCTGCGGATCGCGGATGCGAACGTAGCGCAGGTCGTGCGGGTTGTAGGCCACGATCACACGCGGTCGCTTGCGATCGTTGCCCCGGCCGGCCGGCTTGTAACGCTTCAAAGCGTTGTCGAACTGGCCGTAACCGATGCTCATGCCGCGGACGCGAATGCGGACGCCGTTGCGGCCGACCGCCACAGGCTGGTGGAAGCATTGATCCATCTCATCCATCACGGCGGGATCGAGAAACACCCGCACGCCATCCACCCACTGTTCAATGGCCTGGTCCGGCGACAGCTTCTGACCCGTGCCGGGATCGATCAGGTCGTCAATCTGATGCTCGACGTCGGCATTAAATCCGGTGACGAAATCGCCGAAGCGGCGGAAGACCTCATCGAAGGTCGGCACCTGCGTGCCCAGCTTGAGGACATGCTTGAGACGCTCGGGCTTGTCCTTCGGCGTGGGGCCGGTGTAGGTTTCAAACAGCTTGCAGAACCGCTCATGAACCCGGCCGTAGAACTTCTCCTGGCGGGGCTTGCCGTTGGGGTTGTACTTGCCGGCAAAGTGCGGCGTGATGCCCAGCGATTTATAGATGCCCCTGAACATCACCTCATCGCAGTAGCCGGCTTTGACCAGCCCATGCTTCAGCGGCCAGCTCTTGGTCTGTCCGTGCCAGATGTAAGCGGCAAAATCCCGGCCGTTGTCGATCCAGACGTCACGCGGTGGACCCCAGTGACCACGGGCTTCGATCAGACCGTGTTTCAGCGCCGCCATGATGGTGGTCGAGTCGGGAATGACCGCCATGGTCCAGCCCATGATGCGGCGGGTGCGCCAATCCTGGAAGGTCGTGATGATCGGTCGCGCGTAGCCGTCACCGTATCGACAGAAAAGATCGAGCTGTGAGTGGTCGGCCACCCAGCAGGTGTTGGCTTCGAAGCGCTCGCTGTGCTGCTCAATGTATGGCGCGTTGCGCGATCGCCACTTGGCCGGCTCGCGGATCTTCATCTGCGTGTCGGGATCGATGCGATCGTCAAGCTGCCGCAGGCACGAGACGTAGCTGGGCCAGCGCCAGCCCCGGACCCGTGACTCATCGCGGGTCATACGCCAGGCGGTGCGGACCTTCGGACCTTTCTCACGCAGGTAGATGTGGCGGAAACAATCCCAGGCGGCGGGGTCGCCCTTTGTCTTCTGATCGCCGCCGCGGGTGTCGATCAGTTTCATGGTGTCACGTGGATGCTGATAGAGCTTGTCCCAGCGTCGAAGCGAACTGCGACTCAGAACGAATCCTTCCACATCATGGAAGTCAGCACGCAATTGCGCCAGCAGGTCGTTGAGCCAGGCCCGCTGCGGGCGAGATTCCGCGGTGCGGCGTTCTCGGAATAACTCGACACAGTCTCGGCGCGCGTAGGCCAGACGCTTCTGCTTCTGCGTGTACGGCGACAGATCAGCCTGCATGTGGGCGTCGCCCAGGTCGCCCGACATCAGGCGCATGTCGTAACTGCGATGCACCCACCAGCGGGGCTGACCCCCGGAAGGTGGCGCGGCGTGCCTGGCCAGACGGCTTCGCACCAGCTCTTCAGCGCATTGCTTGCGCATCCAACGTGCGGTGCAGCCGATACGCCCCGCCGCTTCGTCGGCGGAGATCCACATCGACCAGTCATCATTCGATGGCGGATGACAGATGGCGGATGGATTGGGTAATGCAAATGCAGTCATGGTTGATCAGGGGAGGACTTCGGATTCTTCGCCACGCCGCTGCCGGCTGGCGCGTTGTCGGCGACCAGGGGGGCACACATCATGCCGGCGAACACCAGGCCGAGACCGGCCAGCGAAAGCGACACGAACACATCGTGCCAGTCCACGCGGCCGATGATGGTCAGCAACGCACCGGCCAGGGCGGCGGTGTAGAAGCCGAACGAGAAAGCCTTGAGAGATGAGACTTGAGGCTTGAGGCTCGAATCACTCATGGCTGATGGCTCATGGCTCATGGCTTTCATACCTGCACCACTCCTGCTGCTTGCGGGTGACGGCGGAGGAAGCGATCGACACGAGCGTTGCCGCGAACCACGCCGGGGCCGGTGATCAGCACGCCAGTCGGGTTGCCGCCAGCGTCGGATGATTCCACCCAGTTGATCACGTGATTGCAGTGGTCGCAGTAATGCTGCCTCAAGACCGAATGGCTCTGCTCCGCCTGGTCGTACATCGGCGGGTGCGTGATCACACTGCCGGCAGTAAAGGTCTTGCCGCACGTCGGGCAATCAACGCGGCCGGCGGAGGGCTTGCCCTGCCAGTCGGAGCGCTCGACGGTTCGCGCTGGCGCGGTGCGCCTCTTGGTGGCTCGGTGGCTCGGTGCCTTGGTGGCTACTCGACAGTTCATCAGTTGCACGCCCCCTTCCACAATTTCGCGTAACGGTGCAGGCGGCCCTGCTGACAGAGCAGCTCCAGCGTGGACCACAGGCTCACGAAACGACGCGGGGCATCGATCGCAGGGGTGATCAATTCATGCGTGCGGCGATAGGCTGCACGTGTCAGCACGGGAAGCGACGGATCGTCACGGCCGCCCACCAGGGCGAGCGGCGAACCCTTCGAGCGGTGACGCTCGACGTCGCTGCGCGAGACCATCGTGATGTCGCCACTTCCGGGGGCGGGGGCGGTGGTCATGCGGCCCTCCTGGCGAAGCGTCGATGATCGATGATGGATGATGGATGGCTTGCCAGCCAACGCTTGCCGCTGTCGGGCAGGCCGCTGTAGCAGCGCGGCATCCGCTTAAACAGTGCGGACAGGTCCGCAGGATCGATCAGCCGAAACGTCTTGGGCCCGGACCGCAGCCGCTGATGACGCAGCCTGTAGCTCGTGCACCAGCGCCAGACGGTTTTCAGATGCACGCCAAGGCAGCGGGCCAGCTCGCCAGTGGTCAGCCGGCCGGTGTTGGAAAACTCACGCACGCCCAGGATGCGGGCGTGCTCGTGAATGTTCTTGGGCTTGCGATTCAACTGACGCGCGATCTCGGGCACGGGCATCGTGCCGTAGAGCTCCAGCAGCAGATCGCTTTCCTGCTGCGTCCATTGCCGCCGCGGGGCGCGAGCTGTCAACAGTGTCACGGCCTGGATCAACGGCCAGTGCAATCGGCCGTCGATCATCACCGGCGAGATCAGGCCCCGGCGCCGCCAGGCGTAGATCGTGCTGATCGAGCAGAATCCCATCCGCACCACGTCCTGCTGGCGGATGTAACGCTCGCCGTTGAATTCGCGCGACAGAGCACGAAGATGATCGACCGTCGTCATCACACACCCCCCGTGGCTAATGGCTGATGTCTGATGGCTGATGGCTGACCCCCGGAAGTGGGCAGAGGCCGGCACTTGCGGCGCTGGCCACGCCCCCGGAAGCGATGCTCGATCACCTGGTCGATGATGTGAGCGGCGACCATCAGTTGACCGGCGGCGTCGGCGGCGCGGTGCGACATTTCGTGTAGGGCGTCCAGGTGGTACATGTCGGCCGTCATTTCGCCGGACATGCGACGCAGGAACATCGCGCTGTCAGCAGCGGCGTCGGCGTTGGCCTTCAGCGCGTCGATCAGATCGACGCGGCCATCACCGTTCACGTCAAGGTCTTGATCGACGGGGACGGCCTGCCAGTTGGTGCCGGCGGTCAGCAGGGAGAGGATCTCGGCCTGGACCTCCGGAGCGGCTTCCCTGAACAGGCGGCAGATGTTGGTGAAACCTGGCTCGCGTTCGCCGGTGATCCATCGATAGATGGATGAGGTCGAGATGCAGGCAGACTCGGCCAGCCTGGGCACGTCGAGCCGGCCCTGATCGCTGAGCCGCTGTAATACCTCGCTGATCATGCTGGTTGCCCCATCTTCTGCAAGTGTCCCGACCATCGGCGACGCTTCCTTACGTCTATGCGCCCGCAGTCCGTGGGCAGCGCGCTACACTCAGCGCCTGGTTGTCATGCCCCCACGTGCAAGCGTGGGGGCCGTGCCCCTGATCCGCCCCTCAATCCGGCGAGCGTGCGCGAGCCGGAGCCGGGCGAAGGTGGGCAGCGCCGATCCGTGGCGCGGGAGCCGACGCTTCCCTGCGTCGGGTTTCAAAGGCCCGGCGAGGCCGAAGCCAAGCCGAGCCCTTCCGGGGGTTCACGCCAGGTCCGAACCCTTCCGGGTGCGGGGGCCTGGCAAAAGGTCCGACCGGGATCAGTGACCGGCCGAACCCTGTTGAAGGGGGTCGAAGGGGCTCCCGTTTCCGGGAGTGGCCCTTAATGCAGATGCCAGACGTTGGCCTGAGATCTGCATGCCTGGTTGGTCATGGCCGGTCAGGCATCCGGACACCCGTTGACCGAAGTCAACGTGAAGGCATGAGTAGGACTCTGATGACTTGCGCCACAAACATCATCCAGTTGGTCCTCGCTCGTGTTCGGAGGCTTTCGCCTCGTCGCCTTATTGGGACTTCCCAAATGCCGCCGCCAAGCGTTAGCCCGGTTGCGGCAGTGCACGTTTGCGCGGACCTCGTGCACAAGGCCTCGTTGCTCTCAGGTGAACTCTGACGACGCTTAGGCGCGTGCATCGTCCAGGAGGTTCAGGCCCTTTGGCGCATTGCGCCGCGAGCAACTTCGTGAGGCTTTCGCCTCAAAGGCCCGGCGAGGCCGTAGCCAGGCCGAGCCCTTCCGGGGGTCGAAGGGGCTCCCGTTTCCGGGGGTGGCCCTTAAATCCCGTCAGTCGCGTTGGCGATGACGGGATGCTTCCTTGATACCCAACAGGGTCAAGAAGCTGTCGGGCTTTCGCCCTAATGAGCCGCCTGTGGTTTCCCAAGCCGGCGGCCCGTGCGCTCACCGCGGGGCGTGACGTTCACGCCGCGTCGCGGTCTGGTAACTGCTTAGAAGCCTCCTGGGTGGCCAGTTCAACGCCCCTTCGAAGAAGTTTGACAGCCTGGGCAATGGTGACGCCATGCAGCGTGAACGACCGGCTCTTCTTCGTGCGAGGATCAGTGATCTGCACGTATGCTCGATTCGGCTGCGTCAACGGGCTGATTTCGATCTTGGCCATGACGGGCTTCATGGTAACCTGAATATCGTCGCCGTCAACAGCGTTCCATGAAAAAAACTGAATTTCCCCCAATTGACGTGATGTAATCCGTGGTAGATCATGTATTTGGTGAAAAGAAAAACTTTTGAGTTTGATGACGATTTGGCCGCTCGATTCGAAGAGTTCTGCTCTGCCCGTCGATTGGTCGAGAAGCAAGTCGTTGTCGCCCTCGTCGATCATTTCATGGAATTGGGCCCGGATGAACGAGAGGCTCTATTGCTCAAGCAACCGACAGCCCGGCCGCGTCTTGCAGCAAAGAAAGCACGCGGTACCACAATTTGAAGGGGGCAACATGCCGACGTGGTTAGTCCAAGGGATGGACCGGGAAACGGGCGAGCCCCGGCAACTGCGAGTTGAGGCCCAGTCAGAGCAAGATGCAGTGATTCATGCTGGCAAGGAGGGGATGGTCGTCGAGCTCGTGCGTGATGTTACGAAACTGGTGCCGCTAACTGAACCAACAGTGGCGTGGCAACACTCGTTTCCGCATCCGTCGCGACTTGTAGCCACTCTTATCTGCGCTGGCCTGTTATTCTTCGTCGCGAGCATCATTTTTGGATTTGTGAGGGCGAGGCGCGATTATCACTTGCCAACTGTGGACCACGTATGTCAGAAACTGAAGGTATGGTCGTTGCCCCCCACGCAGGATGTACGACGTGGACGACCTGTTACTGTTGTGCCGGTCGCCCCAGATGCATCTAAGCCGGAAGAGTCGATCGAGATTTGGCTGGATGAAAACGGACAACCGATCGGCATGATGGCATCAGTTGTGGAGTCGCCAGTAGAAGGTCATCTACTACTAGGCGAGAGCAAACTCGACGCTCTGAATTCTATCGCGTGGAGCTATGCAAGTGGTTCAAAACTCCGAGAAAACAAGGCTTTAGTGGTTTATGATCTTGCTTCCAAATACGGAGAGATTATCAGCTACAGTGTTCCTCTAATGCCAGTAGATATCCAAGATGCACTTGATGATGGAAGGATCAAACTATTGCAAATTGTTCATGATGACCCAGACACAAAATACACACGTGAACTTCACGTGATTTACTCGATGCGGGGGCTGACTATAGAGTACAAGCGCATGGATTTTATTTCTTCATCATCGGAAACAGACACAGCTCGCTTGCACACGTGGATTATTCGATCGTGGTAGAAATCACAGGCACCACCTCCCGACACCCTCTGATCATCAGCACGTCGGTCGCTTCGATGCCGCGGGTCATGTACAGATGCAAGCGGGCGATCAGGCGGGCGTCCATGTGGGCCATGGCCAGGCCCACGATGTCGCAGACGCCTTCTTCCTCCAACGCCTGGGCGTAACTGCCGGGGGCAAGCTCAGCCATCCAGGCGTGGACGATCTCGTGCCAGGCGGTGGTCAGCCGCTTGGCGGGAGGAGCGGCCCCGGAAATCAGGATCTCCAGGTTGTCCCGATCGCACAGACCGAAGCACTTTTCCCCGTCCAACTCGCACCATCCGGGCTGAATGGCAAGGGAATAGTTGACCGGACCGACAGGCACTTGAATCGCCATTGAAACCCCCTCAGATATACGAACAGTATCCTAACGAAGTGTCCGCAAGAAACAAGGGGCGACGTGCAAAAAACAAAAACTATTCCGGGGGCGGCTTGACAGCCGATGCAGAACGCGGCAGGATGACTGCCTGACAATTAAGCGGCGACTGGTATCGCCGCTGGGCCGCAAGGCCCGTATCCGTGTGCTCGTTAAACTCGATTGAACGCCCCCCGGAAGGGTTCGCCCTGACGGATCAAGGCCGTTCTTCAACCGCCCCCATGCCGGCGGTTGAGGTACGGCCTTGTTTTTTGCGCCCCCAACGGATTGGGGGCAGGCGAGCACGGATGCAATGGGCCTGAGAAGATCAACAGCCACCAGCCACGAGCCATCAGCCACGAGCCAGCCGGGCACTGGTCCGCTGCGCTTCCCGGCACTTCCGGGGGGCAAACCATCCGCCAGCGCCATGCTGCACCAGTGCCTGGAGACGGCCGACGTGCTGTCGGCCCGCACGCTGGAAGTGCTGCAACACGTCCCCAACGAGCTGCACGGCCGGGTGCAGGAGATCCATCGCAGCTCGAGCGCCATCACGCGGCAGTTACATGCAGCGATTGACGATTGCCACGAGCCATCAGCCATCGATCAGCACGGCGAGCCGTGCCTGACGATCGCGCTGGACCTTCTGGATGAGGTTGAGGCACAGCTCAAGCGGGCGATCCCCCGCCTGGACGTTGAGTTCAACTCATTTCGGGTGAACGCCATCAAGGGCGCAATCGAAAAACCACTCCGCGCACTCCGCGAGAAAATCGAGGAGGTGCAATCGTGAAACCCGGAAACGAGCAAAGCCACGAGCCATCAGCCATGAGCCATGAGCGAAGAAAGGCGCGCAAGCGCGACCCCGGAAGTGACGGCGAAGTGCGCGTCACCATCTGCTGGCCGGATGGCACGACGGAGTCGGCACGCTTTGTCGGCATGGCCGAAGGCCCAACTTCCGGGGGGCATGCCGTGGTGGATCGATCGTGCGTCATGGGCCACGAAGACGAGGCGGATCGCTACATCACGGTGCCGATCGCCTGGTTGACGTTCCATGGTGAGAGGCCAGAAGAATTGAACCGCAGAGACGCGGAGAACGCAGAGAAAGACAACACACAAGGAGAGTTGCAATGAAACCATTTTTACTTCCGATTTACATGCTGGCCACGTTGTTGATCGCCGTGATGTGCGTAACGCTGCCGGGGTGCGACAGCAGCCCGTTGGCTACGCCGGAGGGACGGGCGCAGGTCGCCGACATGATCGCAGCGCAGCGCGAGCAGGCGCAGCAGATCACCGCTGAACTGCCGGTTCTGACCCAGCAGGTGGAGAGCCTCAATGCGCAGATCGAAGCGATCGAGGATGAGACGGTGCGCGAGCCGCTGATCGCAGCACGCGACAAGGCGGTCGAAGTTCTGAGCTCGGCGCAGGCCACCGTGGACGGTCTGAATGCGACGGTCAAAGACCTGGAAGAACTGCTGCGCACGGCGGATAGCGAGGTTGATGTTTACGCGCAAGGTGTGGGAGTCATCGGCCAGCATTTACCGCCGCCTTATAACACCTATGCCCTGCTGGCCGCTTCCATCCTGGGCATCGGCGGCACCATCATCAAGAGCGTGCAGGCCAGCCAGCGATTGAAGCAATTGCAGGCCACAGAGGACGCGGCCGAGTCGGTGATCCAGGCGATCGAGCAGGTCAAGGCCGAGAACAGCGGAGCGGTGAATTTTACGGATCCGCAGACGAAGACCGAACTGCGCAGCCGCATGACGGAAGGCGCCAAGGCACTGGTCGAGGATGCCCGCAGTTAATTGCACGGTGAACCGCAGAGACGCAGAGGACGCAGAGGTAATGTGCGAACGAGAAAAAATCATCGTGATCACTGCGAAGTTCTGCCGCTTGCCGGCCGCCAACTGCCCAGGGCATGCCCTGCTGCTGGCAGATCTCGGTCTGGATTGGGCGAAGCTGTGCCGCCTGGCGGCGAAGATTGAACAGCACTTCGGCCGCGCCTGCATCTTCGGGGACCAACTGGCCGCGTGCGTTGACGTCGATGACCTGTGCAGCGTGGTCACCATCAATCTCAACCGACGCCGGAGGGCGGCATGAGCGATCAACAACAGTTCGACAAACTGAACGAATCAGTCCAAAGGCTTACCGTGAAAACGGAGACCTATCAAACCTTCGTCGCTCAGCACGTCGAAGAGCAGCGCGCGATGAATCGGCACCTGAAAGATCGCCTGGACGATCACGAGGGACGCATCCGCAGCGTGGAACGATGGCAGTACGGCAAAGACGCCACGCTGCCCAAACGGATCATCTCCGCCGAAACCATCGAAGAGAGCATCCGCACGCTTTCCCAGGGTCAAGAAAACCTGCGGCTGGTCATCGCCAAATGGGGTGGCGGTATCGCCGCCGCGTTGGTCATTGTGCAGATCATTCTGAAAATCTTCTGGTGAACTCAATGAGCCAAGAACGCTACATGAAACTCGGGATGCTGGAGGACCTGCGACGGAAGTTGCGCGCCGTCGAAGACCGTGCCGAAGGCATCATCGAATCACTGCGCACCGCGACGTTCGTGGCTCCGCTCAGCTCGATCTTCGACCTGGACACCGAGAAGGTCACCAACTACGCCACCGAACTGCGCCAGGTGTCGATCGAAGGCCAGCGCATCCGAAGCGAGATCCAGAAGCTGGAGGATGAACTGGGTGTCTGAACAGGCCGCCGCCAACCTGCAACTGCCGAGCCCCGAATCGCTGGTCGAGATGGCGATCGCACGCATGGACAGCGTCGGCGTGCGGGCCATCGAAATCGACAAGCCCACGCTGGTGGGCCTGTGCCTTCGCCTGGTGGATCCCGCGGTCAAGGTCAAGCAGGCGTGGCAGTGGCTCAACACCGAGCTGGGCGGCAGCGATGACGAGCAAGTGGTGGATGACAACGTCGTCTATCGATTCGAGAAACGCTTCCGCCCGGTCTATGCCCAGGTGCTGGCTGAGGAGGTGCGGCGCATCTCACGCCTGGCGGTGCAGGAGTTCGCCGGCAACACCGATGAACTGAACCGAGGATTGCTCAGCGAGCGCGTCGCCGAAATGCTGCTCGACCCCACGCGGCAGCACAGGCCCGGCGATCTGTGGAAGCTGTCGGCCATCGTGCGCGACGCCGAGAGCGGCCAGCTCGAGCGCGACAAGCTGGCGCTGGCGACCAAGCAGGCGGAGGATCGGGCGGCGAAGCTGGAGGCGGACATTGAACACATGCGGGCTGAGCAGGTGCGCAAGGATCGGCGGATCGATGAGCAGGTGAAGGCCCTTCAAGCCCGCATCGATGAGCTGTCGAAGCGGGCTCAACGCGGCGATCAGATCCCCCCGGAAGTGTTCAGCCGAATCCGCGAAGAGCTGGCGGGGATTCCGGGGGCGGGGGTGGCGGCATGAGCACTAGCAACACCACGACCAGCATTGGCGTGACCTTTGATCCGGCGCAGCAGCGGTTCTTCGCTGACACGTCGCGGGTTCAGGTCGTCTGCTGGCACCGCCAGAAGGGGAAGGACTTTACCACGGCGGCCAAGGCCGTCATCGACGCCCTGGAGAGTCACCAGGCGTGGTACATCGTTTCGCTCACGCAACGCCAGGCTGACGCCACGTTCGAGAAGTGCCAGTGGTGGGCCCGCACGCTGGGCCAGCGCATCGAGCAGATCGTCGAGCAGGAGTTTGACGAATACGATGCTGACTTCGATCAATTGTTTCACTTCAAGGCACGCGAGATCCGCCTGGCCGGCGGCGGTCGTGTCGTATCTCTGCCTGGCCGTGACCCCGATCGCCTGGCGGGCCTGACTGGCAACGTGATCTTCACCGAGTTCGGCCTGTTCCCCAACGGCGGATACGACCACTGGCGCGTGGTGTTCCCGCTGGCCACGCGCGGATTCAAGGTGATCGCTATCAGCACGCCGCGCGGCAAGGACACCAAGTTCTACGAACTGGTCAGCAATCCCGATCTCTACAGCGTCCACTTCTGCGACATCCATCAGTCCGTGGCCGATGGCTTCGTGCTGCGCGATCAGGATGGCAACCCCACCACCGTCGAGCAGTTCAAGGCGTTGTACGGTGACGAAGTCGGCTGGCAGCGCGAATACGAGTGCAAGTTCATGGGGGCGCTGGACGCCCTGATCAAGTGGGCACAGCTCGAAGCTGCCGCCCAGGCGGGACGCGGGCTGCCCTTCGACTTTCTGCGCATCGAGCGCGAGGCAGGCTGGACAGCAGACTTCTTCCGCGCCCTGGCCGACATCCCCGGCCGGCCGGAGATCGGCTGGGACGTGGCACGCCGCGGGCACCTGTCATCACTGTGGGTCAACGACGGACGCGGTGCTTCCGGGGGCAAGCATCTGCGCTACCTGGTCCTGATGCACGACTGCGAGTTCGCCCTGCAGCGTGCGGTGGTCAACGCCGCCATGAGCAGCAAGCCCACCAGCGTCGGCTGCGGCGACGCCACCGGCCTGGGCATGGACAGCAACGAAACCCTGCACAGCAAATATGGCGATCGCTGGGAGCCGGTGGACTTCGGCGGCAAACGCAAGAGTGACCTGGGCAGCGGGCTGTTCACCGCCTTCCGCGACGGCGCCCAGTCTCTGCCGCCCATGGACAGCGCGTTCAAGTTCATCGCCACGGATCTGTACGCCATCCAGCGCGAGGCGAGCAAGGAGGATCGAGGCGAAGACGGCAAGACGCGGTTAAAGCTGGTCGAGAGCGAGAACCCGCTGCTGCCTGAGTCGCACTGTGACATCGCCTACAGCGCCGCCCTGGCGATTCGGGCGGGACATATGTACTCCACGCCACCCCTGATGAGTGCCTACGCATGAGCAAAATCGGAAACATGCTGGTGCGCGTGGGGCGACGATTCGGCGGCGCGGAGCGCAGCGTCAACGAGGCGATTGCGCATTTCAATAAGTTCATGCCGGACGCCGATCGGGAAGGGCCCAGCAATCCGTTCTCCCAGGTCGATGCAGTCAACCGCTGCGTCATGATGTACGTCAACGCGGTGTACCAGATGCCGATCATGGTGGGCACGAATGACGACGAACTGATCACGTCGGGACCGATCACGCAGCTGATCGATCGGGCCAACCCCGAGCAATCGCTCACCGACGTGATGGCGGACTTCGCCGGCTGGCTGCTGCTGAGCGGCCGGGCGCATTGGATCTTCAGTCAGATGCTCAACGGCCGACCCACGCAGATCACGGCGGTGGGCAAGCCGCAAACCAAACCGATCTACGCCGAAGGCCCCAACGTGGCCACCGGCACTCTGATCGGATGGCTCTACCGTCGCCCCGGTCAGCGTTGGGATCAGGCGCAGATGCTGCCAATGGACCAGGTCTGGACGGTGACGATGCCCAGCTTCAATGCCGACCGGCCCTATGACGGCCTGGCCATCGCCGACGTGGTCCGCCGCAAGATCAATCAGGTCTACAAGGCCGACAGCGCCAACGAGCGATCGCTGGACAATGACATGAAGCTCGGATCAGTCATCAGCCCGGAAGAGCCGGTGACGGAGGAACAGTGGAAGCAATTCATCGCCATGGTGCGCGAGCAGAACGAGGGACACCGCGATCGGCACCGCACACTCTTCACGAGTCGTGCGGTCAACGTGGCCACGCAGGCGGCGACGTTCGGTGACATGGAGTTCACGGAGCTTCTCGACCGATCGGTCGATGCGATTTGCGTGGCGTTCGGATTCAACGCGGCGGCGGTGGGCTATTCGCCAGGCGGCGATCGCCAGGAGTTTATCGAGAAGGTCACCGAATCGGCCTGGGTCAACGTGATCATTCCCTGGTGGGCGAGGGTCGCCGACGAGTTTCGTCGCGGCGTGATCAGCCGTTTCGAAAACGATCAGTCACTGACCTGGCGGGACACGCGGCGGGCGATGGCTACCCGCAAGCTGACGGACAAAGAGCGGTTCAGCTTCGGCCGCCGGCGAGCCATTCAGCGAGCGCAAGGTCGCGCCGCCATTGTTTCCGATGATCGACTCTGGGTATGGTTCGACGATTCGTTCATCGCGGAAGCCACCGCCGCCAAGCTGAGATTGATCCAATCCGGCCAAATCCTGCAGCAGGGCTACAAGTGCCCGCCGGCGACGGTGCTGCGGTACTTCGGATTCGGCATTGAAACTTTCCCCTGGCAGGAGCGCGGCTGGCAGACGTTCAATGAAATGATGATCTCGCCTGACGGCAGCGATACAGAACTGCCCGACGAAAACCCCCCGGAAGATGAAGGGCCTTCGCCCTCGGAAGAGGAACCCTCGCCGGAGAAATCGGTGCCGGCGTACATCGCGCGGCTGACCGATGCGCAGCTCGATCGACTGCAGCAGCAGCACCTGCTGTCGTATCAGGGGCTGGCTCGCGCTTACGAGTCGCGTTACTCGCGCCTGATCCACGAGGTGCGAAGCCAGACGCTGGCCCGAGCGGCGAAACTGTTGCCGGATGACCCGATCAAGATGGCCGCGTTCGATAACGCCGTGCGCCGCGACCTGATCGGCCAGATCGTTTTCGATCTGCTGGAGGTCGATGGCAAACTGGTCAGCCGCGTGGGCTCGCTGCTGCGAGCCGGGGCACAACTCGGCGGCCAGCAGTCGATGCTCGAAGCGGCTAAGGCCGAGGGCAAAGAGAAACCCGATCCATTCAACATTCAGGATCCTCGCGTCGAAGCGCGGCTGCGCACGCGCATCATTCGAATCAAAGAGCCGAACCGCACACTGCGGCGGCGCTTGGCCAATTCGCTGGCCGACGGCCTGGCCAAGGGCGAAACCAAAACGCAAATGCTCGATCGCATCAGGGCTGAATTCAACATGACCGGCTCGCGGGCACGGACGATCAGCCAGGACGCCATAGGCGGGGCCGTGGAGGACGCCCGCCAGGAAGGGCGTCGCCAGGCCAACGTCCCGCTCAAGAGCTGGGTTGGCTCGCGTAAGGACACTTCGCGGCCGACGCATATGGAGATGGAGCGGATCAGCATGGCGAACCCCATCGCCAACGATGCGGAGTTCGTGTTGCCCGGCACCGGCGCTTCCACGCCCTACCCGCGGGGTCCGGGCCTCGGCGCCCAGGACGCGGCCAACTGTGCCTGTACCACCATCGCCCGCTACGCCAACGATGGCAAGGATGCGCGTCTGATTGCACACCTGCTGGAGCGTGGCTTTATGACCGACGAACAAATTCCCCCCGACCTGGAGGCCGCATGATCATCAACAAATACATCGACGCCGCCATTCGCCTGCTGGACCCCGCACATCGTGAGATCGAACCCGAGGCCGGTGACCGCGGGCAATCGGAAATGACCGTGCGGGCCATCGACGTGCAGGCCCGCACCGTGGAAGCCGTCGTCTCGACCGACGAGGTTGATCGCTACGAAGAGATCGTCGAGCCCAAGGCTTACAAGAAATGGCTCAAGCAATTCATGCGGAATCCCGTCATGCTGCCGGCGCACCAGCACGCCAGCTTCGGGGGCGGCGAGCCCATGCAGATCGGCAACTGGCTGGACGTGCGCATCGAGGACAAGCAGGTCGTTGGCGTCGCCTGGTTCAACGAGGGCGAGATCGGCGAGCAGTGGTGGAAGCTGTACAGTCACCCCGACCCCAGAAAGCGCGCCAAAGGTTTCAGCGTCGGCTTCCTCGCCCACGCCTGGGAGATGCGCGAGTTCGAGTTGGTGGCGGGCGTCAAGAAGCGACTGCGCGTGTTCACCGAAGCCGAACTGCTGGAAATCTCGGCGGTGCCGATCCCGGCTAATCGGGCGGCGTTGGCCCGTGCGGCACAGTTCAGCGGTGAGCTTCTGACATCCGAGGCTGAAGCCATTGACTACGACAAGCTCGCGGCGGCGATCACGCCCGCGATCATCGAAGGAATTAACAAGGTGCTGATCGACCCTGTCGGCCCCGTGGACGCGCTGATCCGCGAAGTCGTCGCGGCGTGTCTGGCCGGCGGGTCTCATGGTCATCCCTGTTCGCATGACGACACGCCTTCCGGGGGTTCGGGGGGTTCCGGGGGCGGGGGCAAAACTTC
>JADLFV010000001.1 GCA_020849625.1 Phycisphaeraceae bacterium | reverse complement strand
GAACGCTTGAATGTTTGAATGCTTGAATGTTTGAAGGTTTGAACGCTTGAATGCTTGAAGGTTGCGTGGGTTCCCGAACCGCTCGGAGTGGGGGAGCCTCGACGCCAGCCCAGCCGCATTCCATGACTAGTGCTCTGTCAATCTTCGATTGACGGGTAAAGTTTCCGGAGCTTCCGCCGCGCGGAAGCGAGCGTGAAGGTCCAATGAATCTTCGATCGACCAGCGTTGCGCTGCCTTTGCCAACTCGCCACTTCCCTGGCGATCAGCGTTTGGGTCTCCAGCCGACGGTCCAGACATTGCCGGTTCATAATGTTGATCTCCGTCTCGGCCATGTTCAGCCAGCTTCCGTGCTTGGGCGTGTAATGGAACTCGATCCTGTCCAGAATCCGACGGGCTTGCTCGGGAGCAAACGCCTCGTACAAACTCGCCCCGTCGTGCGTGTTCAGGTTGTCCTGCACCAATCGAATCTTCCTGGCCCGCGGATAATATACATCCACCAACTCCCGCAGGCAGTCGGCGTAGTCGCGGCGGGTCCGGCGCTGGGTCACCTTCACATGCCTCCAGCCCCGCAGCGGCTCGCACATGATCAACTGATGGCAAACGCCTTTGCGCTCATACTCGTAGTCCACCCGCGCCGTCCGGCCCGGACGCGCCGGGCATGGCGCGTTCACGTGGCCGAACAACTGCTTGCACGCTTCGTCGAAACAGACCACCGGACAGGCCGGATCATACGGCAACAGATAGGTCTGGATCACATCCTCCATGCGCCAGACAAACTCGGCGCTGGCATCCGGCGGGATACACCATCCTTTGACGATCCACGGCTGAATATCGTTTTTTTAAGCGCCTGCCGCACCGTCTCGACGCTGAGGGCATCCACCCAACCCAGAACCACCATCTGGTCGGCCAGCAGCCGCAAGGTCCAGCGGCAGCGGCCGCGCGGCGGATCCGCGCAGGCCAGCTCGATCAACTTCTGTTCCAGATTGCCGCGGATCTTGACCTTCTCCGGTCGCGGCGGCTGCGGCTTATGGTCGATGGCCGCATCGAGTCCTTCGGTGACCAGACGTTTGCGGACCCGCTCGACGGTTCGCAGGCTTACTCCCAGCGCCGAAACGATCTCCTCATCCAGAGAGTCGTTCCGATCGGCCAACAGCAGAATGCGAGCGTGGGCCAATCGTCGCGCCGCGGCCTTTCCTGCGTTGACCAACCGCTGTAATTCGACACGCTCCTCCGGAGCAAGCGAAACGATGTACTTTTCCATGGCGGAACTCCTTTTCCGTGGGGCCGTCAGCCATGACGGTACTCCCAAGAAAACATGTTCCGCTTCACCCGTCAATCGAAGATTGACGGAGCACTAGCTTCACGCTCTGGTTCATCAAAGATGGCATGTTGGTTGTCGGGCGAGCCGTGGAAGGCTACACCCGACAAGCATGAAAAAGAATCGCAGCGAATCTCGCCGCAAGGCGTCCGAAGGTCGAGCGGATTGCGTCTCGGCCCAGCCGGTGTCCCGGAAGGTATCCCGCGCGGATCAGTCCGCCGAAGCATCGCAAGCGTCGGCGGAACTGATCAAGCTGGGCGTGGACACGCACGCCGGTCCATACACTTTTGCGCGGATGATCGATCACGGGGGGATTCAGCCGTGCCAGTCTCTGTCGCCGGAGGCTTTCCTTGAGTTTCTGAAGAAGCAGCGGACGCTGGCCCGGCGGGTGGTGATGGTGTACGAGGCCGGTCCGTATGGCTTTTGGCTGTATCGCCAGGCGAGTGAATTGGGGGTGCAATGCCTGGTGTGCGCACCGGAGCGTCTGTCGCGTGGTCGCAAGCGTGTGAACGACAAGATCGACGCGCGGGAGTTGCTGTCTCGCCTGGACCGTCATCTGGCGGGCAACAGCGCGGCGTTGCGTCTGGTGCGTCCGCCGACGCTGGAGCAGGAGATGAGCCGTCGAGCGGCGCGTGAGCGCAACATCTACCGCAAGGAGCGCCAGCGTTGGATCGGCCGTGGCCGCAGCCTGCTGCACACGCTGGGCATTTCGCGTCCGGGCCGGTGGTGGGAGAGGGACCGTCATGATCAGTTGCTCAAGGTTCTTGCCCAGCGTTATGACCCGAGCGTGTGCGATCAAGCCCGTGAGGAACTGGATCGTTATCTGGAGTTTATTTCTCTGGCCAGCGACAAGCTCAAGGAACTGACCGATCGGTTGAAATCGTCGTCGGCGTCGAAGAGCAATGCGACGCGTCTGAAAGGGATCGGCCCGCTGAGCAGCGAGTTGCTGGATCGGGAGATGATCGACTGGAACCGCTTCGCCAACCGCCGGCAGGTGAGCAGCTATACGGGCTTGTGTCCCGGCGAGGACTCCTCGGGCGACAGCCGGATGAGTCTGTCGATCGACAAGCATGGCAATCCGCGCGTGCGTGCGGTGCTGGTGGAACTGGCGTGGCTGCTGTCGCGTTACCAGCCGCAGTACACGCGTCTGCAACGATGGAAGTGGGTCTTCGATCCGGCGAGCAAGGCGTCGTCGTCGATGCGGAAGAAAGCGGCGGTGGCGCTGGCGCGGCACCTTGCGGTGGACCTGTGGCGGATCAAGACCGGCCGGGCCCAACCGCGGGACCTGGGCCTGAGTCTGGCGGCGTGAGCATTGAATGAAGTTGCGATGAAATCGCCTGATGCACCTGAAGCCCGGGAGAAACCGATGCACGACCCATAGAGCCTGAACGAGCCATTGATGAATCAGAGGATCAACGGTGGAGCGCGCCCGCCCGACCCCATGAGCCGCCATTGAGCGCTCGGTCCAAAGATTGGGTTGCGCCAACCGGCCTGCGAGGAACCATAACCCATTGTGTGCTGATCATGCGATCATGCACGGATAGCAGGCGGCGCATCGCGGATTGCGAACAGCGCTGGCAGACCGGCCGCCGAAGATCAAACACGCTCCGTCCGATTCGACGGATGACCGCTGCGCAAAAACGCGGCGATCCGCCCGGGCGGCAATGAATGATCAAGGAAGGAAAGACAAACGTGCCGAAAGATTAAAACCGTTCACGGGCTTGACAACCAACATAGCAGGGGTCGGGAGTCTTTGTTTACGCCACATGATCAACTATACCCGCTTGCATGTTCCGACGCACTCATATGGATGCAGGCACATAACGCGTTAGATCCCTTTCATCAAAGACTCCCGACCCCTTTGATTGGCCCTTTGATTGGCCAGCGAAGAGGAGGACGACCTGCTTCTGCCCGATCCCTGAGGCACCTATGCTACCTGATAGTGGCTGTGGTTGCCAGATCGACGGCCTGGGCTATCGCCGGCACTTGACTGCGTGTCTCATATATGAGACATTGCGGCGCGATGCGGCGGCCGGTTTGGT